>CANFOW010000046.1 GCA_947448865.1 Actinomycetota bacterium | reverse complement strand
TGAAAAATTAAGCAACTTTGCGGATTCAGAAAACTTGAACTTTATTTTGTTAAGCAATCCCAAGCACGACGTGATGGAGAAATACGGCGCTTGGGGCGAGAAAAATCTTTACGGAAAAATTGTCACTGGAGTTATCAGATCTACGTTCATCCTGAGTGACAAACTCATCGTTGAAAAAGCGATGTATGCAGTGAAAGCTACGGGGCATGTTGCGAAGCTTCGAAAAGATTTAGGAATCTAGTAGTGACGAGTTCCCGTAGTCAGTGGCTCACGCGTAACCTCGTTGTTCTGAGTTTGGTTTCGCTCACACAAGATGCCGCAAGCGAATTAATGTATCCACTCATGCCACTGTTCCTCACTGGAGTTTTGGCAGCTCCTGCAATAGTGCTCGGAGCCGTTGAAGGATGCGCCGAAGTTGCTGCTGGGGTTTCCAAATATTTTGCAGGTCGCGCTTCAGATCGCATCGGTCGCCGAACATTCATCACAACGGGATACGGGTTGGCTGGAATTGGCAAATCAATTGTTGCTGCATCCATTGGTTGGCCAACTGTTTTAATCGGTCGAGTAGTTGATCGCATCGGGAAAGGTGTGCGCTCTGCTCCTCGCGATGCCATGATCACAAATTCAGTTGAGCCCGAGTACTACAGTCGTGCACTTGGATTTCATCGAAGCGCTGACACACTTGGCGCAGTTATCGGTCCAATCTTTGCACTGATTGGACTCGAACTTTTGAACGGCAACGTGCGGGCCGTTATGTGGTGGGCTGTCCTACCCGCTATTGCATCTGTTCTCCTGACGTTATTAGTTAAGGAGAATTTAAGTACTCGTTCTTCTCAAACCACTCGCGCAGTGACCAAATCTGAGGTGTCGCATGAGCCACTACCAAAAGAGTTTTGGACTGCAGCTACTCCACTGATTTTGATTGCGATGACAAACATCCCTGACACCTTGATCTTGCTTCGCATTTCCCAACTCGGTGTATCCACCACACGCGTGGTTTTGGCATACATCGCATTTAATGCCATCTACACACTCGCTGCATATCCGGCAGGAGTTATTGCATCGCGACTTCGTCCCGCTCACGTCTATGCAATTGGACTTGTTGCATTTGGACTGACCTACATCACGCTTGGTCAACTTACCCACGAGAGTGCAGTGTTGTACCTTGTCGTTGCGTTTTATGGATTCTTCCCGGCATTGACCGATGGAATTGGTAAAGCAATCATTGCCACGAAAACTCCAAAAGCTGTCCACGGCCGTGCCCAAGGAATTTTTCAATCACTCAGTGGTGGCGCAATTTTGGTAGCCGGCTTATGGGGCGGTGCTTTGTGGAATCAAGGCAATGGACATGGCAGCCTGCCACTCACCATTGCTGGTGTGCTTGGTCTCATTGGCGCGGGGTACTTGGCCTTCGTGAAAACTCCTATCAATGCACCATGATGAATTTTTGGTGAACTGACCGTTATTGCAACCTGACGGGCTCCTTGTGACATAACAGGGGTTAACCGTCCCCTAGTGTTTAGTTGTGCCAGCATTTTTAGAACATCCAGCTATTGCGCTCATCGCATTCTTGGTGGGTGCGGCTTTTGGCATCATAATTTTTCGCCGTTTCACACGAGGCAATGCCCTGCCTTGGGGATGGGCAACTGAAAATGTGTCCGAATCACCAGAATTACTGATTCGATCACTTATTTCATTAGGTGAAGCAGTAATCGTTTTGGATAGCCGAAACCATGTCATCGGGGCTTCCCCTTCTGCTTACACGCTCGGCCTTATTAAGAAGCAAAGACTCGCTCACAAGAAACTCATTGAGTTTGCTGACAAGGCAAGGCAAACAAAACGTGATCGCGTTCGAATTAAGTCCTTCACTCTCAAGCAGGGACTTGGTGACACGCGTTCGTCAATTCAAGCGCACGCTGTGAACATCGGCTCTGAATTCGTTGTGCTGAGAATTGAAGACCTCAACGAAGCACTGAGCTTAGATCGAACTCGTCGAGATTTCGTCGCAAACATTTCGCACGAACTGAAAACCCCAATCGGTGCTATCAGTCTGCTCGCAGAAGCTATTCAATCGGCGCTCGAAGAACCTGAGCAACTTAAAAGTTTCGCTAGAAGTCTTGAGATGGAAGCGTCACGATTAACGGCGCTTGTCCAGGACATTATTCAGCTCACAAAAGTCCAAGCCACTGAAATCGTTGGAAACACGCAAGATGTTGATCTCTTTACCGTGATTCGTGAAGCCATTTCGCAAGTCGTCATTATGGCTGAGAAAAAAGGTATTCGAATTCAGACATCAGGCGAAACTTCTGTACACATATTTGGGGATCAAGAGCTCCTCACTACCCTGATGAAAAACCTCCTTGAAAATGCTGTGATTTATTCGGATGAATACACAAATGTCAATGTCTCGCTCTCACAAGAAGGCGATGTCGCTGAAATCGCAGTAACAGACCACGGCGCAGGTATTTCAAAAGAAAATCAAGAACGAATCTTTGAAAGATTTTACAGAATCGACCCAAGTCGATCGCGAGCCACTGGTGGAACTGGTTTGGGCTTAAGCATTGCAAAACACATTACAAATAAGCATCTCGGCGACTTAACAGTTTCATCAGTCGTAGGAGAAGGCTCAACATTTACTGTTCGACTACCAAAGTCGTTAGCATCAGATGACGCACCAGGAGGAACCGAATGACACGAGCACTCGTGGTCGAAGACGAACAATCTCTTCGAGATCCGTTAGTTTATTTGCTCAAAAAAGAGGGATACGAAGTCGTAGTTGCTGAAAGTGGACCAGATGCAATTACCGAGTTCAACGCCGGCAACATTGATATCGTCGTGCTTGATTTAATGCTTCCGGGAATCGACGGAAATGAAGTATGTCGAGCTATCCGTCTCAAGTCACAGGTGCCAATCATTATCTTGACCGCAAAAGATGCTGAGATTGACAAAGTAGTCAGCCTCGAACTTGGAGCGGACGACTATGTCACCAAACCATATTCGAGTCGTGAACTACTTGCCCGCATGAAAGCAGTTCTGCGCCGAAATACCGAAGCCGCTCCAACTACACAACACACAGACATAGTTGAAGTTGGCCCTGTGAAAATGAACATGGATCGCCATTTGGTCTACGTCAATGGTCAGGAAATTTCGTTGCCATTAAAGGAATACGAACTCCTCGAAATGCTTTTGACTAATGCAAACCGAGTACTGACCCGAGCTCAACTCATCGACAGCGTATGGGGGCATGGGTACTTTGGAGATACGAAAACCTTGGACGTCCACATTAAGAGACTCCGCTCAAAAATTGAAAAGGATCCAGCAAATCCAGTGCATCTTCTGACAGTGCGTGGTGTCGGATATCGGATGGACGAATAATCCAAAATTTTTGGACAATTTATTCAATTTGATTCAGTAAACTCGTAGTAAGTCACGGGAAACTTGCGAACGGGAGTGCGCTCCGCGTTTGCATGGGGAGAGTCATATGGATCCAATCATTATTGTTTCCATTGTCATTGGCTTGGCACTCTTCTTTGATTTCACAAACGGGTTTCATGACACTGCTAACGCGATGGCTACACCTATTGCTACGGGTGCTCTAAAGCCCAAGGTTGCTGTCGGCATTGCCGCCGCGATGAATCTCGCCGGCGCATTTCTTTCGACCGCAGTAGCAAAAGCAATCTCAGTGGACTTGATTAATAAAGACGTAAATCTCCATGTCGAAATGGTTTTCGCTGGTCTAACTGGCGCCATCCTGTGGAATCTCACAACATGGATTTTTGGATTGCCCTCATCAAGTTCTCATGCACTTTTCGGTGGATTAATCGGAGCCACAATCGTTTACGCAGGATTCAGCGCAATCAATACTGCAAAAGTTTTTGAAAAAGTGCTCATCCCTGCGATTTGTGCACCACTCATCGCGGGAGCATCTGCCTGGATGGCGACTCGTTTGGCGTACATGATCACAGCCCGTGATCGCAAAGACCGAGAAGCACTTGGCGTTGGTACGGGACGCAAATATTTTCGAATCGGACAAATATTTTCGTCATCCTTAGTTGCGTTAGCGCATGGAACTAACGATGCACAAAAAACAATGGGCGTCATAACTTTGGTTTTAGTAGCCGCGGGCCACCAAGCTAGCGGTGACCACGTGCAAACGTGGGTAATTATTGCTTCTGCCTTAGCTATTGCTGTGGGTACTTACGCGGGCGGTTGGCGAATCATCCGCACTCTAGGAACCGGTCTTGCACGCATAAAGCCGGCTCAAGGATTTTCTTCTGAAGTCTCAACCGGTGTCGCGATTCTGGCGTCGAGCCACTTGGGATTCGCGCTGTCGACCACCCAAGTAGCATCCGGCTCGGTCGTTGGCGCTGGCTTGGGCAAAGCAGGTGGGCGAATCCGATGGACGAAAGCACGACACATCATAATCGGTTGGTTACTTACTTTGCCGGCTGCAGCAATTGTGGGCGCGCTGTCCGCCTCACTGACAAAACTTGGGAATGTCGGCTTATTGCTTGATGCGCTCATCACCGTAGCTGTGATTACAGCTTTGTTCCAGATTTCACGGCGCAACCGTGTGACTGCAATAAATGTGACAAGTGAAGTAGAAGATGCAAGCGCAATCGTGCTCTCTCCACGTCAGGTTCGAGCTGCCGCAAGAAAAGCTGCGAAGAAGAAGAAAGGACTTAAGTCATGATCAACTGGAGTGCTTTTCTGGAAGTCGCTGGGGTTGCAATCGGATTCACATTGGTGATTGTGTCAATTTTTTCATTTGGCATCAGACTCTTGATGCACACGCGCGTTATCACTCAGTCTGTAATTAATGGCAGCACAAAGGAAGTTGGGCGGGAAGCTCTCTACCGCATTGCGGCATATTTGTTGTTCGCAATCACAATCGCTGTTTTGATTTACGGCATTTACTTAGTAATCCCGCAAGCAAAGAAATAAGAGTTCTACTCCGCAATTTGACATCATTGGCATGCGTCGCATGCACGTTTGCCATGTGCGAGTTGAAATCTACTTACTGTCGTAGCCGGGTCTTGGCACGCTACTCATTAACGTCAGTTCGAAGCCGCCATCTGTTGTCACATCGGCGCCATTGACATATCCAGCACGCTTGCTGGCCAAAAACATCACAACCTGCGCAATGTCATCGGGTTGAGCAACTCGTCCAATCGGCACCGCCTTATCGCGACGCTCGGCGACATCTCCCACGTTGTAATAAGCCTCGGTCATAGGGGTTCGTACAAGCCCGGGGCTGACCGTATTGCTGCGCACACCCCGAGGACCCCACTCGAGCGCTAACTGCTGTGAGAGCATCAGGACGCCCGCCTTACCGACGCTGTACGAGCCACTCTGCCCTTGCGGGTTGCGACCTGAAATAGACGCAATGTGGACCAAAGCTCCCGAACCTTGTTCCAACATGCCCGCTCCGAAAGCCTGCGAGCATAGGAAATATCCATTCATGTTGACTGCCAGTAATGCGGTCCAATCTTCAAACGAAACCTGATCCATTGCGCCAGGCCGGGACATGCCTGCGTTGTTAACCAGGATGTCGACGGTGCCCGCGAGGCTTGCTGCCTGTCGCACACTTTCAGGATCACTGACATCCATGGAAATGACCTGTGGTGTGATGCCGAGTGCCTGAATTTCCTGGGCGACCTGATCCATTGCGTCCGCATTTCGATCCAGCAGAACAGGGACCGCGCCAGCCTGAGCAAAGTTCAAAGCCACAGCACGACCGATGCCACTTCCTGCGCCAGTCACTGCAGCGACTTTTCCAGTCAGGCCCAACCATTCGTATGTCATGCGCCAATGTTAGTGAAACGCGCAGATGAATCGAACTCACTGGGTCCCGATTTCTCTAAAGCACCACTCTCCTGACACAATAGAGCGCACGTGCGGGAGTGGCGGAATTGGCAGACGCACCAGATTTAGGTTCTGGCGCCTTCGGGTGTGGGGGTTCAAGTCCCCCCTCCCGCACCATACAGAGGATAGATTTCCTCCATGGCTTTTGATTTTTCAAACAAAGTAATTGTGATCACCGGCGCTGCAGGCGGAATTGGTTCACATCTGGCTACAGACTTCGCACAACGTGGCGCTCGCATTGTTGCACTTGACCTCAATGAAGGTCGTGTGAAGTCCCTCATCGACACCTTGTCAGGTACCGGACACAGCTACATTGCACTTGACCTGACTAATCGCGATGCAGTCAATGACGCAATGAAACAAATCGAATCACAATACGGGCGCATTGACGTGCTTATTCCGAATGCAGCCATTACAACAACCGATCGTTTTGATGTGCGAAGCGTTGAAAGCATAGAACGCGAACTTGATATTAATTTAGTAGCGCCACTGGTCATGATGCGTTTGGCAATTCCATTGCTTCACGCCTCGTCTGATCCGCGCATCATCACAACAGTGTCACTCGGTGGAATTTTCCCACTGGGTGAAACACCGATGTATACAACCTCAAAGTTTGGATTGCGTGGCGCAGTACTTTCGATAGCCATGGACATGGCAGACAAAGGAATTAAAGTCGGTGCGATTCTGCCTTCCGCGACTGACACACCCATGCTTCACCGCGAAGCTATCGAAGGCGGCAACACGTTGCAGTTTCTTGACCCACCGCAAAAAACGCAAGATGTTGTGAAGTCATTTATCAAGATGCTCGATAAACCAACATTCGAGCGCTACCCCAAGCCAAGCGAATCATGGCTTGTGCGTGTAGCCATGATTTCGCCAAACTTATTACCAAAGCTCATGCCATTGTTTCGAGGTCGCGGCGATAAAGGACACAAAAAATTCCTTGCTGATCTTGAAAAGCGCGGTTTAGCTCGACGTGATGGGAACGAGTGGCGACTAACTGAAGATGATTAGTTCTTCACAAGTTTGAGATCGTCAAAGGCCGACTCATCAAAGTCGTACCAGTGATACTGATCTCGAAGTGTCGCTAAATACTCACGATACGTTTCCACATCGATGTACCCCGTATGCCGAGGACTGTCGATGTAGTCATGACCACCAGATAAATCAGGATCATCACTGCGCTTTTGCAGTTGCCATTGTTCAACGAGTTCACCCGTGGCATGCAAGCGGATGTCCATCACGATCATGTGTGCCATGTCTTCGAATCGTTTATAGGCAGCGTCTGCGAACTCTGCAAAACCAATGAAGTACAGGCTGTCGTATTCTCGAGAAAATAATCGCAAATACAACTGTGGTCTACCGTTTTTCCATTCCAAGTCTGGAGCATTCAGGAATGGAACTGCATACTGATAGCCCGTTGCAAAAACAATATGGTCAATCGCCTCCGTTGTTCCATCGACGAACTCCACAGTTTTTTCATGTATTCGTGCAACATCTGATTTCGCAACAAGGTCTCCATGAGCCATGTGATATAAAACCTGCGTGTTCATAATCGGATGACTCGAGAGCACATCGTGATCTGGCTGTGGAAGGCCAAGCCGCGTGAGATCACCAACCAATGTGTCAATGAGTTTGTTGGCGTCACCCGCAAGTGATACTCCCCGCGGAGGATCAATGATGCCCGCAAGCAACGCGTCAGTTGGCAGACCAAAAATGTGCTTGGGCACAAAACGATATCCTCGACGCACCGACAAGAACGCAGCATCAGCGTGACGGGCTGCATCGCATGCAATGTCTACGCCAGAGTTCCCCGCACCCACAATCAGAACCCGTTTGCCATCAAATTCAGTTCCCGTTCGGAAATTCACGGAATGTGACATCGTTCCCGCAAACGTGTCGGCGCCCGGAATGTTTGGTTCACTTGGATGCCAGTTCGTTCCTGTCGCTATCACGACGCCCGCATAAGTACGAGGCTGCGAACCGTTAATCACTACCGTCCAGGTTCCATCGGGCTGTGCTGTTGCACTATCAACGGTCGTATTTAAAGTGACTTTGTCGTACAAACCAAAATCACGAGCGAAGCTGCGAATGTAATCCCGAATCTGCTCCCATGTTGGATAGTCGGGATACTCAGATGGCATTGGGTAACCCACGAATGCGCTGGTGTACTTGGAGCTAATGAAGTGCGCGCTTTCGTACATCGGGCTACCTGGATTGTCCATGTCCCAGATGCCGCCTACATCACTGTGTCGTTCGAACCAATCAAACGGAATGCCTTCCTTCATGAAGGCACGTGCTGTGACAAGTCCGGCTGGACCTGCGCCAATAATGCAGTACTTCGTGGCATAGCTCGAATCGGCCAGTAACGGTACGCGACGCACGCGTAGACGAGAGGAAGCCAGTCGCGCGTAAACGGCAGGCTTGTTATTGCGCAGGCTAAAACCTTTGAGAACTCCGATAACTGCAAGTACCACTAACACAATGGGAACGAGGTTAATGATGCGGTTATCACTGCCCGTAAGCGTGTTGTAGTTAGTTGCTGCCAAAACAAAAGCACTCGTAAGTCCGAGGAAGCCAATCATTGGAGCGATTACGCAATTCCACAGTTTGCGATCCTTGCGACGCCAGAAAAATACCACAACGGAAAGTGACGCTATCGCCTGTAATGCGACGATTCCTAATGTACCCATCCCGATCAACGCTGCAGCAAAGGAGCGATACGGGTCAGCGTGCAGAAGTGCAAACGTCGTTGCCACAACTGTCGAGACGGCCGTGATTGCAATTGACGCAATGTGTGGGCTGAAAAATTCTTTGTGGTAGTTCGCGAAGATACGCGGCATGATGGCTTCCCGACCAAGCGCAAATAAATATCGACTCGCTGCGTTATGAAGCGCGGAATAACTTGCCAAAACACTTGTGCACAAAAGCACCGCAGCAATGTCGTACACAATTTCGCCGCCATACGAGTT
>CANFOW010000045.1 GCA_947448865.1 Actinomycetota bacterium | reverse complement strand
GCCGGCAGGTTGTGCTTGAGCGCGGATGGCAGTAACAACGCAATTGCGATCACCATGCGTCCTGTCACAACAACGGCTGGTGACAACGATTCAACAGCCACTCGAATAAACATGTAGGGCGTACCCCAAATGATTCCGAGCGTAATAAACAGAATCCAGCCGCGCTTTGACATAGGACTGAGTCTAGATACTTACTGTTGACCTAATGCGATTGCATCCAACTTCGCGTGAGTATCAGAAACTTGATCAAGCCAGATTGGTCGCAAAATGTCGATTCGCCATTCACGTTCCTGTGATTTGTCCAAGTGATCGGTCAGTGGCACATAACCCTTGTTGGATCCGCGATGAATGTTAACCATTTTCACGGCAAGCTGGGCTTGTGTCGGATATGTCGGAGGTTGTGGTCCGCGCGGCGCAATCATGCCGATGAGGTACAACTTTTCGACACCGATAGGAAGCACGGCAGCACCAACGCGAAGTGGCACGTTATCTTGCATCGCAAATACTGACGTGTCCATAAAAGGCAACGATGCATGGAATCCAGTTGCCCACAAGATTGTGTCGAATTCACCACTGGTGCCATCGGTGAAGTACACCATCTTGCCGTCAAAGCGTTCAATGCCAGGACGCACCGTGATGCGGCCGTGTTGAATCCAGTACAGCAACAAGTTGTTCACAATCGGTGGACCTTCGGCCAATGTGCGATGGTCTACCGGTGGCATGCCTGGATATTCGGCAGCTGTTCCAACAGATAGGCGCATCATCAGGCGAGCAATGAGATCTTGCTCTTCGAAGTTGAACTCCTTCATGAATTCAAGTTCGGCACGAGGCTTACCGAAAAAGGTTTTTGGCTGGAAGTAATGTCCGCGACGAATCACGATGTGGGTATCGAGGCGACTTTGCGCAGCATCAACGGCGAGGTCACAACCCGAGTTACCTGATCCGATGACGAGTACGCGGGTACCTTCGATGTCCTGTGAATTTTTGTAACTGCCGGAGTGAATCTGCTTGCCTGTAAAAGTTCCTTGCATGTCGGGAATCTTTTCATCCCATAGGTGACCATTGGCGACAAAGATGCCTTCATAATCAGCAGTCTTGCCATCGCTTGTTGTCACTCGCCAGCCGTGTGCTCCAACAGGTCCATCACCTGGCAAGGGTTCTGCGTGTGTGACTTCGGTGTTAAATGTGACGAACTTCTTCAGGTCGTGAGCGTCTGCGAATAAGTGAAAGTACTTGAGCATTAAGTCGCGTGACGGAAAGATTGGCCAGTCTGCTGGCATGGGGAATCCTTCGTAGCCTGTGACCTTGCTCGAGGTAATCAAATGCAAAGCGTCGTAGTCGGTGTTCCAATGGCCGCCAATGGCGTCGCGGCGCTCGAAGCAATCGAACTCCATGCCTGCATCAAGCAAAGTTTTCATCGATGCCAAGCCGGCTGGACCGGCGCCGATTATGCAGAACTTACCCATTGTGTCCTCCTGTTAGGGGTTGAAAATCAAAAACGTGACGCATGAGCGGACGTTCAAAAACTGTGTCGAGTTCATGTGGTGCGATACCTGAGGTGAACTCGGCAACTGTTGCCCGAATGTGGGTTTGCCACAGGTGAGTAGCTTGTGATGCATCGCCGGATGTCAGCGCATTCAGCAGGTGAGTGTGACGAACGACTAGCTCCTGATAATCCTGGGTGTCGTATTTAATGTCGAGCACTCGGACAAACAATCGAATGTCGTTGTCTGTTTGAGCAAACGAATCTGAAATGCGCGGGAGTTGACCGAGTTGCACGATGGAGTTTTGGAACGCTAAGTCTGCATCCACCATCTTGTTTGCTTCGGTTTGTACTTTCGAATCGGATAGTCGTTCGAGCAGTTTGCTTGCCTGAGCGAAATACTTAGATCCTTCAACACGTGCTTGCGCAGCGTGTGCCACAGCAATGCTGCCCAGTGACATACGAATTGCGTACACCTCAAGCACGTCATCCATTGTTGGCGTGGTGACGATTGCGCCACGATTTTTGCGCAATACAACAAAACCTTCGGATGCCAGGATTCGAATCGCTTCGCGCACAGGTCCACGCGAAACTTCAAAGGTGCTTGAGAGTTCCTCTTCGATGAGTCGATCGCCTGGTTTGAATTGACCGTTCAAAATGGCTGACCGAATGCGTTGTGCAATCACATCGGCTGTTGTGTCGTGACTGAGTGCCTGCATCATCGCAAGACATCGCCACCTGAAATAACAATGGTTTCGCCAGTCATAAATCCTGCGACTCCTGAACCGGTCAATTGCCAAACCCATTCAGCGATTTCGCGAGGCTGTGCAACGCGGCCCAGTGGGATCGACGCAGCGGCTGCTTCCATGCGGCCAGTGGCTGCGTTACCTGGGGTGTCGACCCAGCCCGGCGCAATTCCGTTGACGCGAATCTTGCGATCAGCGAGCTCGAGTGCGCACTCCTTAGTCAACATCACGACAGCTGCCTTAGATGCGCCGTATATAAGTTGCCCACGTGACACAGTGAATGCATCCACCGATGCGAAGTTCACAATTGAAGATCCTTCGGTCATGAATGGCAAACACGCTGCCGTGACATTGATAACCCCGAGTACATTGATGTCAAAAATCTTGCGAAACAGTTCTTCGGTGTAATTCTCGAGCGTTGTTGGGGGATAGATGCCAGCCACGTTCACGACAGCGTCAATTGTTTTTCCACCAGTCAATTCAGCAAGCGCAGCATCCAAAGCCGCGCGATCAGTGACGCTGACATTGGCGTACAACAAGCCCGGGGCATCAGCAATGGGGACGCGTTGCACGTCTAGGGCAATCACGGTCCAGCCTTTTTCCAGGAATAAATCGGTTGTGGCAAGACCCATTCCGCTTGCTGCACCAGTAATAACGGCGACGCCCACTAGACCTCCAAAGAGTTCAGATTGTAAACAATCTACGATTAAGGATTGACCGTAGCACGCTAGGCACGCATTTGTCCGAACTTTCAGACGGCTATCCTTGTAGGACTATGACTGAGAACACCGCCGCAGACCCTAATTTCTACGACGTTCATACTGCCCAGGAAAAGTGGCTTCCCATTTGGGACGAGCTAGCCCCATTCCGCTCGGGTCGGCCTGACGATACTCGGCCAACTAAATATGTTCTCGACATGTTTCCCTACCCATCCGGCGACCTGCACATGGGTCACGCAGAGGCTTACGCTCTTGGCGACGTGATTGCTCGCTATTGGGTCCATAAAGGTTTTAACGTCATGCACCCAATTGGCTGGGATGCCTTTGGTTTGCCGGCGGAAAATGCTGCGATTAAGCGCGGAGAAAACCCACAAACCTGGACATACGAAAACATTGCTGTTCAAAAATCATCAATGCGTCGCTACGCCTGTTCTTTTGATTGGGATCGTGTACTGAATACCTGCGATCCTGAGTACTACCACTGGAACCAATGGTTCTTCTTGAAAATGTATGAACGTGGCTTGGCATACCGTAAAGATTCCGCAGTTAACTGGTGTCCGTCATGCCAGACCGTGTTGGCTAACGAGCAAGTCGTAGCCGGTCTGTGTGAGCGTTGTGATTCGCAAGTCACGAAAAAGAAATTGAACCAGTGGTACTTCAAAATCACTGATTACGCCGATCGCTTGCTCGATGACATGAAGGGCCTTGAAGGCAATTGGCCTGAAAAAGTGTTGCTCATGCAACGCAACTGGATTGGTCGATCACAGGGCGCCGAAGTGTCGTTCGACATCGAAGGTCGCGATGAGCCAGTAACTGTGTACACAACTCGTCCTGACACTTTGTTCGGTGCAACGTTCTTCGTTGTCGCAGCTGACAGCGACTTAGCCGCGCAACTTGCTGCAGGAACTGAAAGTGAAGCAGCCTTCAAAGAATATTTAGAAACTGTGAAGTCCATTAGCGAGATGGATCGTCTTGCAACAGATCGTCCAAAGTCTGGTGTGTTCCTGAATCGTTATGCAATCAACCCTGTGAATGGCGAAAAGTTGCCAATCTGGGCGAGTGACTACGTTCTTGCCGATTATGGAACAGGCGCAATCATGGCAGTGCCTGCGCATGATCAACGCGACCTTGATTTTGCGAAAGCATTTTCGTTACCGATTCGCGTTGTTGTCGCTAGCGACACCGATCCCGCAGAAACAGGTGTCGCAACGGCTGATGATGGTCCGCACGTGAACTCTGGTTCACTCGATGGACTAGGTAAAGCTGAAGCCATCGCGAAGATGATTGGCATTCTTGAATCCGACAAGCGGGGCAAGTCAGCAACGAATTACCGTTTGCGTGACTGGCTCATTTCGCGTCAACGATTCTGGGGCACACCAATCCCGATCATTCACTGTGCATCATGTGGTGAAGTTCCAGTTCCGCTTGAGCAACTTCCTGTCACATTGCCAGATGCTTCTACTTTGGACCTATCACCCAAGGGCACATCACCATTAGGTGCTGCAGATGAATGGGCCAGTGTTGAATGCCCGAAGTGCCATGGCATGGCCCGCCGAGATGCAGACACAATGGACACGTTCGTGGACTCATCCTGGTACTACATGCGCTATTTGAACCCGCACTTAACCACTGGACCATTTGATCCGGAACAAGCCAAGAAGTGGTTGCCCGTTGATCAATATGTCGGTGGCGTGACCCATGCGATTTTGCACTTGCTGTATAGCCGCTTTTTCACCAAGGTCATGTACGACATGGGCATGGTTGATTTCCAAGAGCCATTCACTCGCTTGCTCAACCAAGGCATGGTCGTCATGGATGGTTCCGCGATGAGCAAGTCTCGCGGCAACCTAGTGAAACTCTCTGACGAATTGAATGATCATGGCGTTGACGCAGTGCGTTTAACGATGGTTTTTGCTGGTCCACCAGAAGACGACATTGACTGGTCGGACGTATCGCCTTCGGGCTCCAAGAAGTTCCTGGCTCGCGCTTGGCGACTTGCCGGAGATGTGACGTCGGCACCGGATGCTGACTTTGCAACAGGTGACCTCGCACTGCGCAAGATCACACATCGCGTTGTTGCAGATGCCGAACTTGCGTTAGACACCTACCGATTCAACGTGTCTGTGGCACGCGCAATGGAACTTGTTAATGCGACCCGCAAAGCAATCGATAGCGGATGCGGACCTGCAGACCCGGCAGTGCGTGAAGCTGCAGTTGCAGTTGCGATCATCCTGTCTAACGTTGCGCCGTACACCGCCGAAGAAATGTGGGAGCGCCTTGGTTACGAGCCAACGGTTGCATTGGCACCGTGGCCAGTAGTTGATCCGAAACTCTTAGTTGAAGATGAAGTCGAATGTGTTGTACAGGTCAACGGCAAAATCAAAGAGCGCTTGACTGTCTCGCCATCGATTTCCAAAGAAGATTTGCAAGCGTTAGCACTTGCGCAATCATCTGTGACTGAAGCAATTGCGGGAGCAACTCCAAAGGTTATTGTCGTTCGCGAACCAAAACTCGTGAACATCGTTCTGGGTTAATAATGACCATTGCGCTGGTCACAGACTCAACGGCTTATTTGCCAGTGGGTGCGCGAGAGCGATTCATGATTCATGAAGTACCTGTGCACGTCATCATTGACGGCCAAACATTTCACGAGGGACTCGACATTTCTACGACTCACGTGACCGAGGCTCTTCGTGCAGGACAGACTGTGACCACGTCACGTCCCAGTGTGAATCAGTTCGTGGAACTCTATGAGCGACTTGCATCCGATGGGGCAACTGGAATTGTGAGTACTCACTTGTCTAGCGAATTATCCGGCACCTACGAATCTGCGTTGCTTGCAAGCAACAAAATGGATGTACCCGTTCGCGTTATTGATTCGCGTCAAGTAGGTATGGCAATGGGATTTCCAATTATGCGTGCCGCTGAACGTGCGAGCGACGATCTTGATGCTATGGAAGCAATGGTTCGAGAACAATGCGTGGTGAGCAGCCTGACGTTTTACGTGGACACACTTGAATTCCTGCAGCGTGGCGGGCGAATTTCCTCGCTTCAGTCGCGCATCGGGAGCGCACTAAATGTAAAACCGATTTTGCAGATGCAGGATGGGCGCATTGAAAGCACAGACAAAGTGCGCACGTCATCAAAGGGAATTGCTCAGCTTGTGTCCATTGCAACGAAAAAAACAACCGCGAAAAAAGCCACAATCCCTAGTGACATTGCAGTGCATCATGTTCAGGCGCATGATCGAGCCGATGAACTTGCTTATCAGTTACGCAGTGCAATCGGCATTGACGACATTCCGATAACGGAATGCGGTCCTGTGATTGGGGCGCACGTAGGACCTGGCGCTGTAGCAGTTGTTGTGAGTCCGCGTCCTTAGTCGCATTCGTGCACAGGGAAGTGTGACTCACACACGTTCTTCTACCAAGCCTTCGCTAAAGGCATCCTCGCTAAGTTGCCATGCGTGGCGCGCTCATCTCTTAATGACATTGTTATGTCTCGACTCAATTCAGTTGTGGGAAGTCGTGATGGGCTGATTGAACCCGTTGCCCTGGAGCCGGCTCTCGTTCAGGTGCCTGCATCAAGCCGACGTGTTGTTGCTAAGTGGGTTGCACTCGTCGTCGTTGGGCTTGCGGCCATCGTGTGGCTGAATCGCCCGTCGTCTACGCAATCTATTCAGGTCACTTCTCCTGGTGTGTCACTTGCCTCGATTGCTCCAGTCTCCGATGTTGTCGTCGACATCGAGGGCGATGTCAAAATGCCGGGTCTCGTTCATTTACCCGCAGGAAGTCGAATCGCAGATGCGATTGAAGCCGCAGGTGGATTGACTCGCAAAAATGCACTTGGCCAAATCAATTTGGCGCAACGACTAGATGACGGGTTGTTAATCGTCGTCGGGCAAAGCGCAGCTGGTGGATCGGCGGGTGACACGCGAGTCAGTCTGAACCAAGGCACTGTTGCGGACTTCGATACCTTGCCTGGGGTAGGACCAGTTTTAGCTTCGCGCATCGTCGCCTGGCGCGATCAACATCATCGGTTCTCGCAGATTGATGAACTCCAAGAAGTCCCCGGCATTGGTCCAAAAGTGTTCGCCAATCTCAAAGACCTGGTTCGTTTGTGAGCAAAGTCTGAAATGGACCTTCGATTAGTTCCACTCGCGTTATCCAGTTGGATATCGGCAGCGCTCGTGCTTGCCTTGGCAACACACGTGGATCCCACGTATGCACTCGTGTTGTTCGTCATTGTGTGTGCACTAGCACTGAGTCTGGTGAAGCGTTCGTTTTCACACGGACTCGCGTTTTCACTTCTGGGCATCGCACTTGGTTCTGCATGTGCGCTGTTGCGAGTCTTGCCCATTATTACGGGACCGCTTCATGCACTTGCAGACGAGCGTGCGGTCGCACACTTAACTGGGGTTATCACAAGTGACCCGATTTCTTTTGAGCGAGCTGGTGCACTTGACTGGACATCTACCCAATCGGTTGTCGTCGCTCTCAGAGTTGAATCCGTCGAGGCTCGCTCGACTCGTGTGCGATGTCGTCTTCCAGTATCCGCCTTTGCACACGGCGAAGCCGCGCTCACACTCGCGCACCTTGTGCCTGGAACTCGTGTCCAACTGACCGGTCGACTTGCTCCGACAACGCCTGGTCGCAACAGCGCGGCGACAGTCACAGTGATGGACGTGTCTGCAATCACTGGCCCACCACGATATCAGTTTGCAGCGAATTACTTGAGGCAGTCTCTGCGTCGCTTGCTCGCGGATTCGCCGCGAGATGCTAGACAACTCGTGCCAGGACTTGCACTCGGAGATAGTTCAGGCACGACGATGTCGTTAACGACCGCGATGCGTAATGCGGGATTGAGTCACCTCACAGCAGTCTCGGGGGCCAATGTGTCGCTTGTGATTGTGGGAGTCGGCGCACTGTTACGTCGCCGATCTCGACGAGTGCAGGCGATCGGCAGCCTGATTGCGTTACTGATTTTTGTTGTCCTAGTGCGACCGCAACCTAGTGTGCTACGGGCAGCTGCGATGGGACTTGTTGGCGTGTATTCCGCCGTCTCACGTTTTCGAGTCTCAGCACTTCCTGCATTGTCAGTTGCCGTTTTGAGCCTCATCGTGATTGACCCGTGGTTAGCAACGTCGTATGGGTTTGCGTTGTCCGTGATTGCGACAGCTGGCTTGGTGTTGTGGGCACACAATGTGACCGCGGCACTGAGTCGCATCATGAGTAAGCGCGTGCCGTCATGGTTCATTGACGTGCTTGCAATGACACTCTGTGCGCAACTCGCTGTACTGCCGCTCACGGTTGCGCTCGGAAGCCAGGTAACACTTGCCTCGCTTCCAGCAAACATGATTGCCGTGCCACTTGCAGCCCCAGCGATGATCTTCGGCATGCTTGCAGCGGTTGTCAGTCCGGTGTGTTTTCCCGTCGCGCATGTTCTTGCGTTTGGAGCAATCATTCCGGCGCGAGCAATCGCATGGATTGCTCGATGGGCAGCCGCAAGTGACAGTTTGGTTCTTGCCTGGCCCACAGGAATTCACGGTGTTCTCTTGGCGATGGGACTCATTGTGCTGCTCGCACATGCCGCGTATTGGTGGCGTCGGGTTCCGGATTTAACACAGTCTCTAATCGCGTCAACTGACACGGACATATCTGGAACTCACTCAGACAATTCATCACATCACGCGAATGCGTCAGCAACACAATCTGTAATCGCATCAACTGTGCTGAGCTTGCTCGCGTTGCTGTGGATTCATCCGGATGTGAGCGTACGCCCATGGCCTCCTGCAAACTGGATCATGGTCTCGTGTGATGTGGGACAAGGTGATGCAACGGTTCTTCGCTTGGCTAATGAATCTGCGATTGTGATTGATGTTGGACCTGAACCCAAGGCAATTGATCGATGCTTAAGCGACCTGCATATTCGTTCGATTTCCATGTTGGTCCTGACTCACTTCCATGC
>CANFOW010000044.1 GCA_947448865.1 Actinomycetota bacterium | reverse complement strand
GCGAATGACGACAAAGTAGTTGTGTAGTTGAAGTCAGATGCAGCATTCGCAAGGTGGAATGTGATCTTGTTTCCTTCACAACTAACTGCCTTGTCAAAATCAGCTTGTGCTGCGGGGCCAGCCTTGTATGGACCAGGGTAAGACGAGGAACCGTCTGCAGCCTTTGGAATGTCCAACAGCGAGATTGCGTAGGTTGGGCCATCAGTGATGATGTCTGTTGCGAATGTGCGTGATACGCCATAAGCAAAGTCAGCACAGGTAACGGCTTGGCCGTCCTGCCACTTCAAGCCGTCTTTGAGTGTGAAGCTCCAGGTCTTGCCACCATCAGCCGAAGTACCGGTATCGGTAGCGGCGTCAGCAACAAGCTTGGAAGCTTCGTTGTTGTCCTTGCTCAGTGTGTACTGAGTCAGTGTGCGGTTAAGGAATCCGCTGGCAAATGCCAGGTCTTCGCCGGTGTAGTTGCGCTGTGGATCAAGGTGCAGAATCTGCTCAGCCTCAGTGAGGATTGTCAGTGTTCCACCCTTTGAACCATCTGCTGAATTTCCGCTTCCGCCACAGGCGGTTAACAGAAGAGCAACAGACGCTGCACCAACGCCGAGGCGGATGCTTGTCTTCTTCATAGGTAGTCCTTCCAAAAGTGACTCGCTTGCACGAATCGTTTTACTTACCTGAGCCTTGCGACTCAATCCGATAACCGGGCGGCCACCGGAAACTTTTCTCTAGTGTTCTGCCTTAGGGTCAAGCGCGTCGCGCAATGCATCACCAAGCAAGTTAAATGACAGCACAGCCGCTAGCAACATAGTCAATGGCACAAAAAGATAGAACGGGTCAACCGTGAAGTATCCGACGGACTCTTCTAGCATTGCGCCCCACGTTGCGGTAGGCGGTTGCACAGAAATTCCCAGATACGCCAACGCAGCTTCAGCGCCAATAAGTCCTGGCATCGCAATCGTTGTGTACACCAAAATTGGCGCCCACAGATTTGGCAGTAGTTCCTTAAAAATCATGCGTCGGTTACCAGTGCCGATGGAAATAGCTGCCTCGACAAATTCACGTTCGCGCAGCGACAACACCTGCCCGCGAATTAATCGTGCAAGATATGGCCACCCAAAGACGCTCAACAAAATAATCAGCGTTGCAATGCGCGAGGAATTACCTTCGGGGAATCCGAGTGAACGAATGCGTTGTTCGAGGACTGGCGACATCGCAATCACAACAAGAAGAAAAGGGAATGACAAAGTGATGTCCATAAACCGGCTGAGCACGGTGTCTAACCAACCACGTGAATTTCCCGCCAAGATTCCAACGAGCACTCCCGTTGTCACCGTAATGATTGTCGCAAGGACAGCAATAAGCAACGACACCCGAGATCCGTAAAGCAGACGAGCCATGATGTCTCGGCCAGTTAATGGTTCAACACCTAGAGGATGCTTGAGTGACACTCCACCAAATCGACCCACAGGTAAACCACCGTTGTCGCCGATGAGGTCCGAATTGAATTTATATGGATCAATCTTTAGCCACGAACAAATGAGCGGTCCAAAAATAGCAACGAGAGCGATGAAAGCTAAAACGATAATGCAGACAATGGCACCCTTGTCCCGCTTTAAGCGGCTTATAGCGATTTCACGAAGGCTTCTTCCAATGACCGCGGATTGTTCTTCGGCTGCGACATAGTCGATTTCATCGTTGCCTAAAGTGTCTATGACAGTCAAAGTTCACCTACATTCATCTCATTGTCTCGTGGTGTTCATCTAACGGCTTATTCGTGCAACTCTAGGGTAGGACGCGACCTGCGACTACCGCAAAATGGGTAAACGATACCGATTTGTCACAATTGCCCTTTATTTACGCACCTATTGTGGGGCAGGACCGGCAATTCCCATGTTGACCACGTCGTACTGCCCACCTAAAGCCCGTTGAACATAGACATTAGAAAGCACCGGGCTTCGGTAAAGGACCTGGCGCTCTCGCGCATAAGGCAAGTATTGAGCCGTGTCCATCACAGCGGCATCGATGGCCCCGTTAGCTTTTTTCGCTTTCACTTGCCCGAGTCTGAGTTTGTCCAGCAATCCATTGACATCATCATTGGTCAGTTGCGCATAGTTAACGTTGCTTCGCGGTTTGATTTTGCGGGAATCAACAATGGGCGCCCAGAACGACACTGGATCCATGCCTTCGGGAGACCAACTATTTGGAATGAGCGCGATATGAGACGACGTGACATTGTCAGGCGAACCCACACCTGAGGCGAAGTAGTCTGTGAAATTACTAGCAGACACTGGATCAACCACGATGCCCACGCGAGACAAACTTCGTTGCACTGATTCATACAGTTGTTCGCCAAGACCAAGCGTCACATATGCCATTCGGATCTCAAAGCCATCTGGGTAGCCACATTCAACCAGCTTCTTACGGGCCTTAGCGAGATCACCGTTACCCAACTCAGTAACTGAGTACGGGTTAGGTTTTATGTTCGCGCCATCAAGTACCGCAGACACCATCGTTCCGGTCACCAGCGCTACGTCATTCCCACCGCGAAGTTTCGCTAGGTCTGACTTGTTAAGCGCATAGAAGATTGCCTCTCTACACGCCTTACGATTCAGTGGGATTGCACTATCAACCAATGCCAAGTAGTCGACAACTCCCGTATCCACTTGGTCAACATTCTTGATGAGTTCAGGGTCATTAAGCACTTTGTCACGTGCAATTTTGTTAAGACCATTATCTAGCCGGACGTCAATGTTTCCATTAAGCAACTCTTGATCCAATGCATCGCTTGTCTCGAATGTCATCCAGGACATCGAAGTCACATGAGGGAATCGCACGGGGTCAGTCGATTGCTTCCAGTACACATTCTTATCTAGACGCACAGATGAGCGATCTTCCGACAAAGTCAAAGTAAATGGTCCGTTGGACGACGGATGATCTGAATAAGGATTGCCACTCTTGTGATCCTTAAGGTCTACAGCGCGTTCGACAGAACCCAACTGGGGCAAAGCAAGTATTTGAGCGAACGGAGCGTACTCACGAGTCAAGTGAAAAATAATTGTGTAATCATCTGGGGTATCAATGGATGTGAGGTGGCCAGATTGGTACGGACCACGATAATCGGGCAAGCCTTTACTGCAGGCACTCAGCAAACACAGGGTGTCCATCGACACTGCACCAAATGCATCGGGGTCGTAAAGACGCTCAACCGTATGGCGAATATCGGCACTTGTCACGAGCTTGTTGTCATTCCATAAAACATCGCGGCGTAAGTGAAAAGTCCATACCGTTTTATCTTTGGAAACTTTCGGCATCGTCCTTGCTAAATCCGGAAGCAATTTTCTCCCGTTAGCACCAGGCTGCCCTGCAAAGGACAAAAGGTTTCGCGAATACATACGCACCACGACCCCGCACCACGAGTCATAACTTTGACCAGGATCAAATGAGTCACACAGAGTTGTCGAACCAAGACGAAGGATCGCATTGTCTGTAAATCCTTCACCGACGGCGCGAGTAAGTCCCGCGTTAAACGACGGTGTTCCGCTGTGGGTAATCGACGAGCTTCCCAGCGCGATACCCGACACCAGCAAGATCGCTAGCAGTGCCGAGTATCGAACGCCACGGGAACGCTTCTTCATGTCGACTAGGACTTCGTGCGAGAACGAGCCCGATCCCTATCAACTTTTGCTAAGTGAACTTTGCGAATGCGCACATATGTAGGTGTCACTTCAACACATTCGTCTTCACGACAAAACTCGAGAGCCTGTTCAAGGCTCAATTGTTTTGCCGGAATCAAACGCTCTAATTCATCACCAGTTGCAGAACGAATATTGTTGAGTTTCTTTTCTTTAACAATATTGACATCCATGTCTTCGGTGCGGGAGTTCTCACCAATCACCATGCCTTCGTAGACATCAGTACCTGGAGTGACAAACAATGTTCCACGCTCTTGGATACCAAAACAGGCGAATGATGTGACAGCACCACTGCGGTCAGCAACAAGTGATCCTGTTGGACGCGTGCGCAATTCACCAAACCATGGTTCGTATTTCTCAAAGACGTGGTGCACTAATCCTGTTCCGCGGGTTTCAGTCAGGAACTCGGTGCGGAAACCAATGAGACCACGAGCTGGAACTAGATACTCCATGCGAACCCAACCAGTTCCATGGTTCACCATTTGCTCGAGACGGCCCTTTCGCAGTCCTAAGAGCTGCGTGACGACTCCAACATAATCTTCGGGCACATCGATTGTGAGGCGTTCGACAGGTTCATGACGCTTGCCGTCAATGTCACGCGTAACAACTTGTGGCTTACCTACAGTGAGTTCGTACTTCTCGCGGCGCATCAATTCGACCAGTACAGCGAGTTGTAGTTCACCGCGACCTTGTACTTCCCAGGTATCAGGTCGTTCTGTATCTAGTACGCGAAGCGACACGTTACCCACGAGTTCAGCATCTAGGCGTGTCTTCAACAAACGCGCAGTGACCTTGCTTCCCTTTTCGCCAGCGAGTGGTGAGGTGTTAATTCCAATCGTCATCGAGATTGAAGGCTCGTCAACTTTGAACACAGGAAGTGCAACTGGCTTGTCAGGATCAGCTAACGTTTCACCAATTGTGATTTCTTCAATACCAGCCACCGCAATGATGTCACCAGGTCCTGCAGAGTCTGCTGGAACTCGAGTCAATGCTTCAGTCATCAAAAGTTCGACGATTTTGACCTTCGAAATAGAACCGTCGGCGCGACACCAAGCAACCTGCTGGCCCTTGCGGATTGTGCCATTGCGCACGCGACAAATTGCTAGGCGACCTAAATAAGGTGAGGAATCTAAGTTCGTTACGTGCGCTTGCAATGGTGCATCTGGTTCATAAAACGGTGCAGGAACAGTTTCGATAAGTGTGCGGAAAAGTGGCTCGAGGTCAGCTTCTTCCGGGTATCCACCATCAGCAGGGCGGGTCATCGACGCGCGCCCAGCTTTCGCGGATGCGTAAACGATTGGGAAGTTGATTTGTTCTTCGTCTGCATCGAGATCGAAAAACAATTCGTAGGTTTCATTGACAACTTCTTCGATTCGAGCATCTGGACGGTCGACTTTATTAATGACAAGTACAACCGGAAGTTTCTTTTGAAGTGCCTTACGCAAAACAAACCGCGTCTGTGGCAGTGGGCCTTCGCTGGCATCGACGAGCAAAATCACGCCATCAACCATTTCAAGTCCGCGTTCCACTTCGCCACCAAAGTCAGCGTGACCCGGGGTGTCAATAATGTTTAACGTAACTCCAGTAAGTGCAGCTGGTCCTGTGTAACGGACTGCAGTGTTCTTGGCCAGAATCGTGATGCCTTTTTCACGTTCTAGGTCCATGGAGTCCATAACGCGTTCGTTGACGTCTTGGTTTTCGCGGAATGCGCCAGATTGCCACAACATAGCGTCCACAAGAGTGGTTTTGCCATGGTCGACGTGGGCGATGATTGCTACGTTACGGAGATCGCTGCGGATAGCGAGAGATGAAGTCACTGTCCTAAGTCTAGGCGGTTTTTGAACGCCCACTAACCCTCGTACCATGGAAGTATGCGCAGCCGTGCCGTTCTCGTCTCTGGATTCCTTGCCATTTCGGCATTAGCTGGAACCGGCTGTGCGCAGGCTACCTCGAGCACCGTCACAATCGTGGCCGTCGGTGATATCGCTTGGAAAGCTAACGGCGGTCAAGTTGCAACCGCAAAACTCACCAAGGCGCTAAAACCAAATGATGTTGTCTTGATGGGCGACATTGCGTATGGCACCAAGACTGGCGCTGGATACGCTGCAGCATCAAAGAGTGACTTC
This sequence comes from Actinomycetota bacterium, assembly GCA_947448865.1. GTDB lineage: Bacteria > Actinomycetota > Actinomycetes > S36-B12 > UBA5976 > UBA5976. Next base: position 3,437 of record CANFOW010000044.1, on the reverse strand, counting down.
ACAACAAAGTTTGTCCCATCATGGGGCAGCGTCTTGTCCGCATATTCGACATGGGCGGTACCTGGCAATCACGAATTTAACTCGGATGCAAGTCAGTCACCCGGCTACTCCTATTTGCTGTCGACATACACGTCCTTACCAAAAACCGGAAACGATTTTTGGTGGGTGAAAAATGCAACAGCGAAGTGGGTCGTCATTGGACTCGATAGCGAAGGTCTGAACGATTCACATGGTGTGAATGGATTATCCGCAAAAGGAATACGCCAAGTAGCTTTCCTGAGATCTGCACTATCTGCCAATGCAAATAAATATGTGATTGTTACTTGGCATCGTCCGCGCTACAGCAAAGGTGAGCACGGAAATCAAACCGATGCTGGAGTCACAGCGTTATGGAATGAAGTAAAGGCAAGTCGCAATGTCAAAATTGCTTTGTGGGGTCACGACCATAACTATGAACGCGTTGCACGTACTGCAACTGACGGTCACACGATAACAACCTTTACCGTGGGTACAGGTGGCGCAGAATTACGTAACTGTCCAAGTCATACGAATTCATCCGTGCGACCAACAAGTTTTGTGTGCGGGACAACAAATAACTACGGAGTACTGAAGTTAACTTTGACTCCAACGTCGTACGCATGGAATTTCTTGCGCACGAGTAAAACAGTTTCTACGGGAACAAAAATCGACTGGGGTTCACGCGCCGTTCAATAGCGTGACAAGTTCATCATCGAGGCTCGATGCACATGTGCATCCGTAAGAATTTGGTGAATCAGGCAATAACTAAACGTTGAAGCGGAACTCAACAACGTCGCCATCTACCATGACGTACTCTTTGCCTTCGATTCGCACTTTGCCAACAGATTTTGCAGCGGCAACAGAGCCTGCATCAACCAAATCATTAAAGGCAACGACTTCAGCCTTAATAAATCCTTTTTGGAAATCTGTGTGAATCACTCCGGCAGCTTCAGGAGCTGTCGCACCTTTCTTAATCGTCCAGGCCCGAGATTCTTTTGGCCCGGCAGTTAAGTAAGTTTGCAAACCAAGAGTGTTGAACCCAACTCGAGACAATACCGCGATGCCACTTTCGTGTTGTCCCATGGACTGAAGTAATTCAAGCGCTTCGTCATCATCAAGTTCGGACAATTCCGCTTCAAGTTTTGCATTGAGGAAAACAGCTTCCACTGGAGCAACAAGAGCCGACAGCTGAGCCTTGAGCGCATCATCATTAAGTTCATCATCATCAAGATTGAACACATAAAGAAACGGTTTGGCGGTAAGCAAGAACAGTTCGCGAATTGCTGACGAATCCATTCCAGATGCGTAAATCGTTCCACCCGCATTTAAAATCTCTTGCGCTTGTATGGCTGCATCGAGAACTGCTGCTCGTGCCTTGTCTTGTTTCGCCTCTTTCGTGAGACGTGGAATCGCTTTTTCAAGAGTCTGCATGTCAGCAAGAATCAATTCGGTGTTAATAGTTTCGATGTCGTCCTTAGGCGAAACCTGGCCATCAACATGGACCACATCTGGATCCTTGAACGCTCGGATTACTTGGCAGATTGCATCTGATTCGCGGATGTTTGCCAGGAACTTGTTACCAAGACCTTCACCTTCGCTCGCGCCGCGCACAATTCCAGCGATGTCCACAAAGGTCACGGTCGCAGGAAGAATACGTTCTGAGGAAAAGATTCCTGCAAGAACTTTCAGCCGCGCATCCGGTACCGCAACTACGCCAGTATTGGGTTCAATCGTGGCAAATGGATAATTCGCTGCAAGAACGTTGTTCTTGGTCAAAGCATTAAACATTGTCGACTTGCCGACGTTGGGTAAACCAACGATTCCAATTGTGAGCGCCACGTGCATAAGCGTACTAGCGATTCACGCTACCCTTGAAGGCATGTCTAGTGAAGCGACAAGTCCACGACCCACGAAGGGGTGGACATACCCCGGTGTCCTCATCATTGCTACGGTGACGTTCGCAATCGTGATGCTCGTTGATGTTCTGCTCAATAACAAAGTGACTCAGATTAGTAACGTCGGCATTGCAGTGGTCACCATAATCGCCTCAATTAAAGTGCGAATAAACGATCGCACGTCCGCAATTTGGTCGGCACCAATCGTGTGGTTTATTGCGCTGGAGACAGTTGGCCAACTCGCCCACCAATCAGGCAACACACTGGCGCGCAAACAAATCCTGCATCTTGCTTACGGGCTTGCGAATCATTCGTATTGGATTCTGGGCTCAGTCGTGCTCGCTGCAGCGATTACTACTCTGCGGCGCGCTCGGCGGCCTTAATGTCGCGACGAAGTTCTGGCGGTAACGCAAAAACTAACGTTTCTTGAGCCGTCTCAACTTCTTCCACGTCACCGTATCCACGTTCAGCAAGCCACTCAAGCACGCCATCAACAAGAATCTCGGGAACGGATGCACCGCTTGTTACACCAATTGTTGTCGCATCGCTAAACCATGACTCGTCTAGTTCGGAAGCAAAGTCAACGCGGTATGACGCTGGAGTTCCACTTTCAAGTGCGACGTCAACAAGTCGAACAGTGTTTGATGAATTTGCAGAACCAACGACAATCATGACGTCGCATCGCTTTGCAATAAATTTCACAGCTTGCTGACGGTTTTGAGTTGCGTAGCAAATATCGTCACTCGGCGGATCAATGAGTTGGGGAAACTTTTCGCGCAACCGATCGACCGTTTCTAATGTCTCGTCTACTGACAACGTGGTCTGGGATAACCAGGCGACGGGGCGCGTTGGATCAATGTGCACATCAACCACATGGCTTGGGCCATCAACCAAAGTTACTGACTCGGGCGCTTCACCCATCGTGCCTTCGACTTCTTCATGGCCTTCATGCCCAATGAGCAAAATTTGGTAATCGTCGGCGGCAAAACGTCGAGCTTCAAGGTGCACCTTCGTGACAAGAGGACATGTCGCGTCAATCGTTTTGAGATTGCGCTCGGCAGCTTGTTCGTGCACTGCGGGTGAAACTCCGTGGGCACTAAAAACAACAGTGGAGCCTTCGGGGATTTCGTCGGTCTCTTCAACGAAGATTGCGCCCTTGGCTTCGAGTGCTGAAACAACGTGCTTGTTATGCACAATTTGCTTGCGAACATAAATGGGCGCGCCATGTGTGACGAGTGCTTTTTCTACGGTAACGACAGCACGATCAACACCGGCACAGTAGCCACGTGGTTTTGCGAGTAAGACTTTGCGATTCGACACACTCTTATCGTAGGCGAGGCACGGTGTCACCGCCTCACGGCACAATAGACCCATGAGTACGCCTGACGAGAACAAGCTCGGCGCCGCTGAGCAAACGCCTTTTGCGGTGTACCAAATCAGCCAACTCATCGGCGATTACCTTGGACGACTTGGTATGGCCTGGATTGAGGGTCAGGTTTCTGATGTGCGTAAAACTCGCGCACT
>CANFOW010000043.1 GCA_947448865.1 Actinomycetota bacterium | reverse complement strand
GCGACAAAGTCAAGCACGTAGACATTGGAATCCTCGTCAGCCATTGCGCGAGCTTGCTCATTTTGAGCGCGCTCAAGATTGTCAATGTCAATCTTTTGCAACACCAGGTATGGGTCAATGACGAATTCGACTGCTAATGCTTGGGCACTGTCAACGTAGTTTGCGACAACATAGGACGAGATCGCACGTTGCGCTGCACGATCGCTGACTTGCGGATCCCGATGACGCAGAGCGTAGGCACGAACCTCATGCGCCATGCCTTGAACGTGGAACCACTGGGTCAAGTCCATGTTTTGCAAAATCCACTCGGCGCGTTCCAGTGCTGCTTCTTTCTGGTCATCAGCCAAAAGTGCCAGCGCGTAAACCGCCATGTGATCAGCAAGGTCGGTTGACCGAATGAAGCCAGTCCGATCGACCCATGCATTAGCACGAATGACCTGGAGTGCATTACGACTCTTACCGCCGCGAATAAAGGCCCGAGCCTGCGAGCGTTGCAGGGTCGCAACATTTGCAAGTTCGCCTTTCTTACTCCAAATAGTGGCAGCCTTGCCAAAATATTCGGCTGCGTCGTCGAAGCGCTCTTCCTTCAGATTTATCCGCCCTAGGCAACGGTACGCATTGGCAAGTGCAACGTCATGTCCCAGAGCCTGAGCAAGGTCAATGCACTCGTTAATCATCTGATGAGCATGCAGTGGCTCAGATTTCATGCGATTTTCCGCGAAGAAAATTTTTGCTCGCAATTGCATCGGGAGGTTATTCGAGGCCTTTGCAAGATCGTAGCCTTCTTGGTAGTAGACGGTCGCTAGGTATGGATCCTTTAACCGGCTGTAGGCGTAACCCATGTCCATCAGTGAACTAATAATGCAGTATCCACAGCCACAGGCTCGACACACAGCCAGTGCCTGACGGGCTTGAATAAGGGCCTCGTCAAACTTGTGAAGATCACAAAGTATGGTCATGTACCTTTCGCGAATGTCATTGACAAAATGAGCAGGGCATTCGCCCTTGCTGATGTCGATGGCACGTTCGAAAGCGGCGAGCGCTTCGTCATCGCGACCTCCAATGTGCTGAAGCAACCAACCAAGTTCGCGGCCAGCGGAGGCTACGCCCTGTGGATTCGGGGTTCCAGCAGATGCGTAAAACTGTTCAGCTCGAGCCATGTATTCAGCGGCAATGCCGTATTCATTAAGAGTTCGAGACTCTACGGCTGCGTAGAAGTAGCAGTCACCCATCTCCTTGTCGAGCCCTTGAAGCTGAAGAAAATCTGCGGCGCTCAGGAGAGTCTGGCGCGCTAAGTGGTGCTCATCGAGATCTGAGTAAGTTCCCGCGAGAGCGATTCGAGTAACACCTGCTTCGCGTGCCTCTGAAAGTTGACCAAAGATCTCACAAGATTCTTCTAGTAGCTGGCGCGCCATTGTGTGGTCGTTCTCAATGTTTCGCCACGTTGCCAGGTGCCGAAGAACATCGGCTCGGTCGTACCCTTCTGCGCTCTTAAGCGCTTCCCATAGTTGGTCTTCATCCATTTCGTGGAACTCTTCACTCATGCTTTTTCCGTTCATCGGTTGGGTCGTCGTCAGCATCGTCCGAAATTGGAGTCGCCAACAGTTTGACCGGGTTTGGGGTCGAGAAATTGAGTATTGCAATGGGTCTGGGTTCGCCAGCTCTTTGGAGCTCCACTTTAGAGGGGAGCTCTGACATTTCTTAATGGGGGGAATCGTTAGGTCAAAGGGGGTCGTTTTGTGTCGAAAATTTGGGTTGGGTTGCTAATGTACACCCAACCTGACCTCACACAACCACCAGGACACGCCGAGTATTCCCAAGTGTCTTGCACTGTGCCTGTTCCATCAATCAGTTAGGTGGACCCAGTTCGAATGATGGCAGACGCCCATCATAGCGCAAGAGGCCTATTTTCAGATTGTGCGTAGATAGAACAAAGATAGAACCAAGATAGAACTCAGAAAGATCTCACGAAGTCAGTAAAACTCAAACGAAAAAAGTCTGGCAGTGCACTTGGGAAGTGTGCACTGCCAGACTTGAGTCACGAGCAAAGAGGATTAGTCTTCGTCGTCGGGGATGATGTCCGGCATGGTGAACATGTGGTCTTCTCCCTTACGGAACCGCTTCATGGATTCGTTCATTGACTTGTAAACGCCGCGTTGACCTTTACCGTCAGCGCCAAAGGAAGACACGGACATGTGCAACTCTGAACCCTGCCAGGCAGCCTCACCGGCACCAATGAATTGGAAATCCCAACCAAAGCTGATGCGCTGACGATTGATAGTTGCGCGTACAGTTTCGAGCGTGAATTCGGTGCTGTGATTCTCGTCTCCGTCCGTGACCACAACAAACAAGACTCGTCCAGGACGTTCGTCTTCCGGCAGTGCGGCGAGATCGTCGCCTGTGCGAGTCACTTCGCGACCCACGGCATCGAGTAGGGCTGTGGCGCCACGAGGATGAAGATCGTAGGTAAAAGGTTCGGTAGCCATGCGTGCAACATCAGTGAAGTACTCGTCAAAATCAACGAGTGTCACTGTGAGTTTGCCATCTTCGGCAAATTGTTCTCGCAGCAATTCAGCTATTCCTCCGTTCGCGTCTTCGCGCATACTCGACATCGAGCCTGAGCGATCCACGACCAGCGTGAGGTGGGTGTAATTCGGGTTAGTCATAAAGCATCAGTCCTTTCAGGTGCTGTGATTAAGGTAAACCATGTCACTGACATTTTTTGAGAATCTTTATTTTGTTGCTGAGAAGCATCAATCTGAATCAATAAAGATTGCGTGCATCCACGCCGGAACGTTAATCATGGTGTTGTAACGAGTGGTCGCCACAATGAAATGCACGTCCACCATCGGCTCAGTTTGTGGCCAGGGCGTCAACCCATCGGTGAGTACAACGACAATATGAGGAGTTGGTTTCAGTTCAAGAGCTGCTTCAATCCCGGCGCACATATTGGTGCCACCGCCACCTTTGAAACGAATGTTGGTCAGATCGCCGATTGAGCGCATGTTTATGGGTTCGTATGCCTGAGCGTCGCACGAGATCACTGAAATTCCATCGCGTACACCAACAGCTCGAATCATTCCGCTTATTTCCCCAAGGTACTGAGTAATTTCTTCAGCGCTGATGCTTCCGCTGGTGTCGGCAACGATGGCAATGCGTGGTGGCGCAGGCTGTCTCATTGCGGGCAGCAACACGGTGCTTCCGGTGAGTCGCATTGCTTCTTGCCGTCTCGAGGGTCTCAGGTATGAGTAATCGCGACGCCCAGCCACACTTGCGATACGTGAGCGTAACTTGACCGCCAGCTGCCGTCTCCAGTTAATCGTTGGCTCTAAGTACCCGTCAGCCCAACGAGCCAGGCCCGCTGGGACAAATCCGCGAGCTGCACTTGCACTGACTTCACTTGCTGTCTTATCGAGGACAATCTCCTGTTCCGAGAGTGTCGCACGAGGATGATCTTCGTCATCGTGTGCAAGTTCGTAGATTCGCGAAGGTCCTCCGGATGCACTACCGCAGTCAATGGTCGAAATGGGCGCAACGGCCCTGGCACCGGAATTGTCGATGGCCTCACCACCATCGCCACATTCGCCAGCATGACCACCGTCACAGCTTGCGCCATCACAGGCTTGGCTGTCACACGCTTCGCCATCACTAGTTTCTTCGGGATCTGAATGTGTATCGACGTATTGGTCAACGAGTTTTCGGTAGGTAGTTTCTGTGATTTCTCCTGGCTTGACGCCCGCTTCGTGGAAGTCACGGTACATAACTGGGGGAGAAGATTCAGGCCACACAACATTTGCCTGATCAAGCGTCTCGTTAATGCTGCAGTCGCCTGCCAGATTAAAAAGTTTATGGTGGAACTCGAGTTCGCCAGATTCTCTCGACAACGCTTGATGCGTCGAAAGGGCTTCGAATCGAGCGTTGTGTTGGAGTACGCAATGCATCGCTTCGTGGAGAAGCACGGTAGACAGCTCAATCGGAGTCATCGACATGACGAAGTTTGGGTTGTAGTACACCCGCCATCCTGCGTCGACAGCCATCGTCGGAACTTGGATTCCATCGGTTTCGACCAAGCGCAATGAGAACAATAAAGTCGAAAGGTATGGCCACTTGCGTTGCGCGATGATGCGAGCGGCCATGATTCGAGTGCGGGCTGCTTCCCGAATGTCAGGTGTTGATTCAGGACTCTCCAAGAAGACCTGCCTCAGCCATGAGTGGAATGAGTGCGTGAATAAGCCCATCCGTTGGACCAATGTCGTCTTTCTTACTCCTTGACATTGGTCGGATGTTCATCCAATCCCGCGCCAGGCTTACGGCAATGTCAGGGAACCGTTCGCACATCGCTTCCAGAATTTCGCCACCAGCAATCCAGCGGCTCGCTGAGTTGTCGCTGCGAAGTGCGTTCATAACAGCTGCTCCAACCACGAACACTTGATCCGCACGACGTGGCATATCAAATGAACCGGGATCTGCGAGAAGGTCTTCAGGATTCGGTAGGTCGGAATTGTCGCGGTACGTCAAGTACTCGGCGCTGGCACCTGGGCCAACCGTGCCCTGGACTAAGAGTCGACGTACAGACTCGTTGAGACCGGCTGCTGTTGCCCAGGCACAAAGAATTGCCACGGTCTCCCATGAGCGAGGAGTTGGAAATGCCCGCCCTTGCTCTTTTGTAGATGAAGGCATAACAGTTGTCAGATCTGGACGCACAGTGAGAAATCCACCAAGAATAACTCTTTCATTTGCCAGAGCAATTTTGAGTTCATGGTCGGGCACTTCGCGCACGGTGTATTTCGGCCATGAGCCAGCGATGCCATTTCGCACCACATCGGCTGGAAGCGACCATTCGAGGTGACAAAAGCGATTCGCTAAGGGTGGAGCAAGGTCCCAACCATCAGCTGCAATCTCTGGTGGATTTGCGGCTGCTACGACGCTCGTTCCATCACCCAAGTAACAATCACCTGCGACCTTGTCCAGACTCACGCGCAATAACGCAGCCTGAACCGCAGGAGGTGCCGTATTTACTTCATCCATGAAAAGGATTCCGTTTGTGTCAGCCGCCAAATCTTGTGCCCAGTCAGGTGCTATTAACGTTGCACGTCCGTCTTGAATTGACGGTAATCCCCCAAAGTCTTGCGGTTCACGAATGCTGGCTAGTAGAACACGAATCATTCGTTGATCATGTTCGGCCATCGCCTTAATCACAGAAGTCTTACCTTGTCCGGGTGGTCCCCACAAAATTACGGGTACGCGAGCCATGATGCAGGCATGCAAAGCCAGGTAAGTATTTTCGTAATCTTTGGCGTTTAAAATCATTCATTCTCCTTGTTGTGAATTTGGTTTATTTGTGTCTTCAATATTGAAATTAGCATCGAAGGCTGACATCTTAGGATCTTGCGCAACGAAAAATGTCAGAGCTCGCAGTCATACTAAAAATAGAGAAACTGAAATTTTTTATGGTGAATGTTTTCCCAGAGTTATGAGGAGGTACGAGTGACAGCGCAAGAAATGTTGACGATCCGAAATCCATTGGTGACTACTGAGGAGCTAGCCATACTAGCTACTAGTAAGTCAAAGGAGATCCGTCGAATGGTTGCCTCCCATGACAAGACGGACTTAAAAACATTACTTATTTTGGCTCGAGACCCCTGGCTACCTGTGAGCAATTTAGCGCTCGTGAACAAGAACATGAAGCGATCGGCAAGTATTCCCATTCTCACGGAGCGAATTCTGGAAGACCCGTATTTTGTTATCACACACAGACACGTCACACCGGAGTTACTCGACGCGTTGTTGACTCGGGCGCTCGAAGTCGCAGATGAAAACTTAATGCGTGACGTTGCGATGCATCGACGTACTTCATCGGAAACCCTTCACAAGATTATGAACGGAGCAAGTTCGCGTGCACGAGCTGCTGCGATCCAGAATGCGAACTTTGACATTGAGTTGTTAGTGGCAAGCGCCCACGATAAGTCGTATGCCGTTCGCACTGCTATTGCGGGTCGGGCAGATCTCACAACCGAGTTAGCTGAACTACTGGCAAAAGATTCATCGGTTCACGTCCTTAAGGCACTTTCCGGCAACAAAGTAGTGTGCCAAAGTACTCGAAGTGAAGTCGAGACAAAGTTGGCCGAACGAGTTGAAGCAAATGTTGAGCACAACTGGGGCAGAGTGATTGATCATGTCACGAAGTTGGTTAATGAGCCCATGACCCAAGCGCGATTACAGGAATTCGCACAAGATGCGACCCCTGGAATTCGGATTGGTGTCCATTTAGCTGCCTACGATCAAGGCCTCATTTCGCTTGCGGACTGTTTGTTGTCACTTGACAGAGAGCGATGGGTTGCGGTCACAACGTACTTGAGATTAATTGACCCAATGAAGTCACTCGATATTGTGCTCGGTAGTAAAAAGGCTGATCCTTTGCACCATGTTCTTTCTGAGGATTGGACTACTCGAGACGATGTAGTTCGACGCGCACTCGAAACCCGAATCCCACAATTTGCCTACGACGTTGTGCGGTTTGTCGAGTTAAAACCCTGGATGCTTGAGAAACTTCATGGAATTGATCGCTATACATTGAGTCGAATTGTGCGGAACTGGCCGAGCGGAATCGCTGGCGATGCAATCGTTGATTTAGGTCAGTACTATGCGTTTGTCCCGGATGTAGTGCTTGCACTCCACCCAGACACAAGTCCGGAAATCATGGCGCAGTTGCGGGAATCGCGACTCACGTGTGTGCAAGCTGCGTTGGTGAGCAGGATGAGTAGTGATGAACTTCGAGCGAGTTCCACAAAGCGGATTCCTATTCGTGTGGCCGTCGCTCGCAATAAGAACACTCCAGAGGATGTCTTGCTTAAATTGTCCCTGGACAAGGATCGTTCCGTGCGTCAAGCAGTATTACGAAACCCGAAAGTCACAGATGCTATGCGTGCTCGGATAGCGCTACTCGCTGAATAGTCTGTGTTGCGAATTCGCCTTTAATTTCAGGGCGAATGTGAAAATTGTCAGAAATGTCAGTGTCATCAGTTACCTTGTCTCTAGACGAATTCGCCTAGCTTAAGGAGTCGCACTGGACCAGTAGTTCCCGCGCCGCCGTGTTGACGAATTTTGTCGACCCGTGATTCGGCAAGGTGCCGAGTTGCACTGCTTAAGGAGCTGCCTTTATGTCCACAAGTCCGATTCAATCTTTACCAGTTGCACGAGAGTATTCAACGGTGCTGGTTCACGATGACAGTTACATCAACTGGAAGTTCCAAGATAACAGCGTGACACAGGGCCGCCGTTTCACAAATGCTCGCGATTTGTTGGTTGAAAATATTTGGGACCTGACCATTGTGGCTCCGCGCAAAGCTACCCGCGCTGAATTGTCACTCGTCCATAGTGATCGCCACATTGACGAAGTGCTACTCAAGCACTCCTGTAATGAATGGGACGGTGCTCGTGAGGATCTTGCTGAACTCGCACAGTTCTTTGCAGGCGGAACTTTGGTCGCACTTGATGCATTGATGTCGGGTCGCACAAATGTGGCCGTTCACCTCGCCGGGGCTAAGCATCATGCCCAGCACGATCACTCATCAGGTTTTTGCGTGTTCGCAGACTTTGCAATTGCCGCAAAAGTTGCGGTCTCGCATGGTCTCAAGGTGGCGATTTTCGATTTTGATGCCCATCACGGTGATGGCACAGAAAACCTTTGTGCTGATGATCCCAACATTTTGACGTACTCGATTCATGAGCGTGGAATTTTCCCGGGAACGGGCAATTCAAGCGACCCAGAAAATCATGTGTACAACACGGCAATTAACCATGACGCTGACTACAACTTCGGAGACACTGTTGCGCTGATAAATGCAGCTTCTGAATTCGCAGGCTTAGCTCGTGATTTCGGGGCAGATCTCATCTTTATCGCTGCTGGGGCTGATGGTCACCAGGACGACCCATTAAGTCGGCTCGCGTACTTCCCGGGTGCAGTCTCAAAGGCGATTCATGGAATCACTAGTTCTTGCCGCGGTTTGCCAATGTTGATCGGTGGGGCTGGCGGTTATCTTCCAGATACCGCAACACCCGAAATGTGGTTGGCCGCTGTTGAAAGTGCTGCACATCCGATGAATGATTTTGTGTTTGTTCCTCGCAATCTATACACACAAACTGGAATTGATATTTCAGGAGGTGTCGATGGCAGCTCGGAATAAGTACGACGACCCCGACTACAGCGGATTCATTCCAGTTGATACCTGGACTGAGATACTTCCTGGTTTGTGGCAAGGCGGAACTGACGATGACGACATTGTTGGTCGTGAACTTGCCGAACCGCGGATTACTCGCGACATGTTCGACACAGTGGTGACACTCCATGCTTGGTCAAACCCAGTGGACTGGCACGTACGTGAGATTCGTCAAGCATTTCATGATGGTGACGTCGATGAGTTCGATCAAGAGGATGTTTCTTTCCTTGCGAGTCTTGTACTCAGCGACTGGTCTGCGGGAAAGCGCGTTGGAGTTCGATGCTTGTCTGGGCTTAATCGCTCCGGATTGATTGTGGGTCTCGTCTTGATTCGTGCAGGATACGAACCCCAAGCTGCCATTGACCTGATGCGATCTCGCCGTAGTCGAAATGTGTTGTGTAACTGCGCATATGAGAGTTGGTTACTCCAACAATCTCAAGTGTGAAATCGGTTCTGGTGGCGAGCGATTGTGCTCGCCGCCAGCCTTCAATGTGTCAGAAGTAAGTGCTTCAATTTTGGAAAAGGAGACAAGATGAGCGAATTTAATTCCGAATGGATTCGGTTGGTGTACGGCCTTAAGTGGTGTCTCGATAATTACGATCCTGTGGCTTTCACCATGCAGGCTGACAATTCACTTTTTGAATTTGGTCCATATGTGCAAGCTCAATATTTGGAAGACACAATTGAAATTGAAGTCACGAGTAACAAATATCTAAGGCCTGGACTCTCGGAATTCATGATTCAGCGGATGGAGTTTCTCGGGTGGAACCTCCCGGATGACGAGGATCACCCAAATTTCTGGATCTCGATCCCTAACACCGAAGAATGGCGCGAGTGGGCCGCAAAATTGTGGGTCCGAACCTTGGACTTAGTTTTTCAGATACCTCGTAACACTCATTTTGAGTTGGCACCCTTTATGCCGAGTGCTCATTGGGAAGTGGGCAAGTATCTCTTCCATTCTCGGCTTCCCATGCACTTTACGTTGTTTAAGACCCAGTTGGCTCAGGTGCTCAGTGATGCCCAATCACAGACCTCGGGCAATGAGACGAATGGTGACGAGCACGTCCAGACCGCGGACTCAAATGCAGAACGTCCAGCAAATCCCGGCGATAATTCGCTGTCTCCAGAATTAGAAAACGCGGTGTCATTCGCGGCATATCGAGTGTTGTCACGTGGGCTAGATCTTGGCTTGCAGGGTACTGAACTGATCGAGTTGGCGGAGACCATGGGGTCCAAGCTGGTCGTAAACCGAGTACGCGAACTTGTTTATGGCACACGTCCTCGAAAGAAAATCGGATTCACCGACGAGCAACTTGCAAAGCTCAGCATCCATCCGTGTGAGTAGAAGAAATTGAGAATCGCTTCACGACATCAGTGCTGCGATTGCTCGAACTTCGATTGTGGCATTTGGATGAATGCATGCAAGGCGTCGAATCTCAGCATTCGGATCAGTCGCAAGTTGTCTAAGCGCAGTCGCAGGTGTTAGTGGATGCAGGACTACATACTTACGCACGTATCCACCTCGATCGTAGGCAGCATCTTCGAGCGCTTCGGGCGTAATCTCGTGCGACAGGAGAACGCCAAATCGCACGTATTGATTAGGCGACTTTCTGATGTTTGCCTTGAGCTCCGGTGGCGTTAACGGATGCCGATAGGCGATTACTTGCGGGCATATGTGGCGTGAGCGTTCGAAGTATCCATTGACGTGTATGTATTCTCCTGGTTCAAGTTCCTCTGGAATTGAGGTTGGTGTTAGCCCTTCGAGATCAGTGCTTATTGGCTTTGTGTTGGCCAAGGCACTGAGAAATGGCACATCATATTCAAGATGATGAGTGAGCTTCCACATGGTCAGCGGTAGTCGATGTTCCATGATCATCTTGATCAGGCTTGGATAGGCGAGTACATGCCTTATGTTTTTAGAAAGTTCATAATCTGCCTTGAGTATCACCATGAACTTGCCGCTTTCTAGGCGACCTTCAGTTACCCATTCACGGTGTCTAGCGCATATCCAGTTCCACCGATACT
>CANFOW010000042.1 GCA_947448865.1 Actinomycetota bacterium | reverse complement strand
CGCACCGAAAACCTTGTTCGAACTCCGGCGATTTTGCCAGCACCAGATGGTCGTCGAGTCGTGAGCACGGTCAGTGACACTGGCGAACGACGCAATGCTGTGATGTTTGAATTTATGAACGGCGTTGAGCCGACAGAAGACCGACTGGTTGATGATTTTTTCACGCTCGGTGCGATTGCTGCTCGACTTCACCAACAAGCCCGTTCCTGGCAACGACCTGCAGGTTTCACTCGCATGGTGTGGGATTTTGAGTCGGCACTAGGTCCCCATGGTCATTGGGGATCATGGCGTGATGGTTTAGCGATGGGTCCGCAAGAGTTAGAGATTCTTGGTCGGCTTGCCACAACGATTGAACAGCGTTTACACGCTTTTGGCTCTGGACCTGACCGATTTGGTTTAGTGCACGCAGATATGCGCCTAGCGAATTTACTGGTTGATGGCAGCGACGTCACCGTGATTGATTTCGACGATTGTGGAATTGGTTGGTTCATGTACGACTTAGGTTCCTCAGTGTCGTTTATTGAAGATCACCCACTGATTCCCGCGATGACTGATTCATGGGTTAATGGGTACCGAACGACTGGTGAGCTCAGCAAAGAAGAAGAACTTGAATTGCCGACCTTCATCATGTTCCGCAGGTTACTTTTGGTTTCCTGGGTCGGTACTCATCAAGACACTGCAACAGGGCAAGAAATGGGTGAGCAATTTACTCATGTTTCTTGCGAACTCGCGGAAGATTACCTGTCGAAGTTTTCTTAACAGGCATACTTATCATCACGAACTATTAGGAGCGATATGTTTACACCACTGACTGGTTACTCCGTCGTTGTTACGGGCGGAACTAAAGGTATTGGCAAAGGGATTGCTCGGGTGTTTGCACGAGCGGGCGCGAATGTGTTGATCACGGGTCGTGACGAAACTTCTGCCGCGGCGTGTGCCGCGGAACTGTCGGCACTTGGTGGCGGAACAGTGACCTACCTATTAGCTGATGTGTCATCTCTAGCTGGTTGCCAGGAAGTGGCATCCGTTGCGATCGCACGCAACGGAGGAATTGACGTGTTGTGCGCCAATGCCGGAATCTTCCCAGCAGCCAAACTCGCTGATATGTCAGAAGCGGACATGGACCAGGTATTCGGCACCAACATAAAAGGCACGATGTTCTCCGTACAGGCATGCATGGACGCGCTAGAAAAATCAGGTCGCGGTCGCGTGATTTTGACTTCGTCAATCACTGGACCTGTCACTGGATATCCCGGATGGTCACATTATGGAGCTAGTAAAGCGGCGCAACTTGGTTTTATGCGCACTGCTGCAATCGAACTTGCACCTAAGGGCATCACAGTGAACGCCGTATTGCCAGGCAACATTGAAACTGAAGGCCTTGCCGAAATGGGTCCTGAATATCGCGCTGCAATGGAAGCGTCGATTCCGCAACGCCGTCTCGGTCATGTTGATGACATTGGGAATGCAGCTTTGTTCTTTGCAACGAAGGAAGCGGCTTATGTTACGGGTCAAGCCATCGTGGTTGACGGTGGCCAGATTTTGCCGGAGTCACTTGCTGCGCTTGAAGCGATGTAACGCGGTTACTTCATGACAGAAGCAATCGTGCATTCATCGGATTCGCTGGGACCAGCGGCTGATGAAGTACGTCGCAAAGTACTTAACCTCATAGCTACGGGCGAGCTTCGCCCTGGACAAAAACTCAATGCAGAGCGTGAACTCGCTGAAGAGTTTGGGGTAAGTCGCTCAACACTTCGCCAGGCACTCACGTCTCTGGAAATTAGTGGGGCAGTGCGTCGCTTGCCGGGTCGTGGTGGCGGAACTTTTATTTCTCCAGAAAAAATTGACCGGGACTTGTCGCGCATTGTTGGCGTCCCATCACTCTTGCGCGGTCAAGGCTTTACCGCAGGTACAAAGTTAATTAGCGCTGCAGTGATGCTCGCAGATGCTCCGACTCGTTCTGCTCTTGGCCTGTCAGAGACTGATCACATCTTCGATGTTGTGCGAATTCGTTTGGCTGACGGTCAACCCATCTCACTTGAACACGCTCGCTTTCCTGCGGAGTTATTTCCTGGTTTGTTAGAACGCGCTTTAGGCAATTCGCTTTACGAATTATTGAGTAAGCATTACGACACATTCCCTGATGAAGCACTCGAACAGATTGAGCTGGTGAGCGCCACGCCCGATGAAGCCGCGATTCTCAATGTTGAGATTGGCGCACCTCTTTTGTCGGTGACCCGTACCACGATGGACGTGCATGGCCGAAAGATTGAGTATTCGCATGATCTTTTCCGAGGAGATCGCACTCGAATTTCGGTTCGCACTAAAGGACAATTGCCCACCGAAAATGAGGCAGGCTCGCGCGGGCGAACTGTCGAACTTCGCGGCGGATAGCAACCCCGATTGGATACAATCGGGGAATGGCTGGCGCATTGGACGGGATTGTCGTCGCGGATTTCACCCGAGTACTGGCGGGACCGTATGCCACGATGCTCCTGGGCGACATGGGTGCCACAGTTCTTAAAGTCGAACGTCCTGGTTTAGGCGATGACACAAGGCATTGGGGTCCACCGTTTGATCCAACTGGTCGAGCCACATATTTTGAGGCTGTTAATCGCAATAAGGATTCCGTCTCTATAGATATGACAACCTCCGATGGTTTAGCACAGGCTCATTCACTTGCTGCCAAGGCTGACATCGTGGTCCATAACTTCCCACCAGCAACTGCCTTGAAGTTTGGGCTGGATTATGAATCTGTGCGAGCCGCTAACCCGGCCGTGATTTATTGCTCGATCACCGGTTTTGGTTCAGGTGCTGGCGCAGCGATGCCAGGTTATGACCTGATGGTGCAGGCAATGGGTGGCTTAATGAGTATCACTGGCCCTGCGCCAGGGGAACCCACAAAAGTAGGCGTTGCGCTCGTAGATGTGGTGACCGGTATGCATGCGACGATCGGAATCCTGGCGGCACTCAACCATCGCAATGTCACGGGAAATGGTCAGCAGGTCGAAGTCAATCTTTTATCGTCTTTGCTTTCGGCATTGGTCAACCAAGCGAGCAGCTATGTATCAGGCGGAATTGTGCCTGGGATTTTAGGTAATGCTCATCCTTCAATCACACCGTACGAGGTGTACCAAACTGCTGATCAGCCGATTGTGATTGCTGTTGGTAATGATGGTCAGTTTGTAAAACTTTGTGCGGTACTCGGGATTGCAGACGTGGCACATGATGAACGGTTCACCACGAACCCATTGCGCGTTGCACACCGCAATGAATTGAACGATTTACTTAAAGATGCTTTTGCGCAACATGGTGCCCAACATTGGTGGACTGAACTCACGCAGGCAGGAGTTCCATCTGGTCCAATCAATTCCATTGATCAGGCATTCGAGCTTGCACAGTCTTTGGAATTGAATCCCATTATTTCCATAGAGCAGGACGGCCACAGTCGTCGTCAGGTTGCACATCCCATTACGTTTTCTGACACGCCCGTGCACTACCGAAATGCACCACCTGATTTACAAGGTGGATTGTCGTCATGACCGGTGCGGTGACTGCTCAAGAGAATGTGTTGCGTGCGGTGCGTCAACTCATTGCTACCGGACATCTTGAACCTGGCCAACAAGTTGTTCAAGATTCTTTAGCTGCGCAACTTGGTGTTAGTCGGGTGCCGTTGCGTGAGGCGCTTAAAGTTCTCGAAGGTGAAGGTCAGGTTGTTTACTCACCACATCGCGGATATTTTGTTGCAGATTTAAGTGTTGATGACCTCACAGAGGTTTATCGCATTCGAGCGTTGCTTGAAGAAGAGGCACTGAATGTGGGAATACCTCTGATGACTGATGAGGATGTGGACTACATCTTGGAGTTGAAAGCAGCAGTCGAAACTGTTGCAGAGTCTGGTGATGTAAGTGAAATATCTGCGGCTAATCGAAAGTTTCATTTTGCAATGTTTGAGTTAAGCAACATGCCACGACTTGTGCGACTCATCAAAAACCTCTGGGATGCAACGGATGCTTATCGTTCGGTGTACATGGCTAATCCATCGAATCTGCACCAGATGAGCCTTGAGCATGACGAGATGTTTGATGCGTTAGTGGCTAGAGACATTGCGCGCGTGGTTGCCATGCAAGCCACTCATCGCGAAAACTCAGTGACGGCCGTTAGTCGAGTTATTAGCCGTTCTGAGTAAATGCTGGTCCGATTGAAGTCACAGACTGGTCAACTACGACTTGGGCTGACCATGATGGCATGCGTTCAATCCAGCGAAGACCATTTTTGCCCGTTATGAGTAATGCGGTAGCCAACGCGTCAGCTGTAGCGCAATCGCTACCGACAACTGTTGCGCTGGTCGCCATAATTTCATGATCAGGATGCAGGTGTTCGGCATGAATATGTTCGCCGCGTTCGTACAGCCCGCTAGTTGCAACAGCGCCATCGGTTAACGAGACAGTCGTATATATCTGTCCAGGCTCATTGGGGTGTTGTAAACCAATGACCCACGGTGTTTGTGGCTCAGCAAAACCACGCGTTGCGATGTCGCCACCTGCGTTAATCATGAAGTCTTTAAAGCCGTGACCAAGCAGAAGTGTTGCTGCGCGATCGGCCGCCCAACCTTTCACAAGGCCTGACGGATCAAATCCACCAGGCACCGCCCAGGGGTCGAAGGCACCTTCGGTCAGTGCGACCATACGGCGGCAACGTTGGATAACGTCAGCAACGCCAACATCCACCTCGCCTTCAGAAATGTCACCGCGACGAAGTTGGCTAATGACACTGTCTGACTTAAAAGTACTAAATACGGCATCAACATCTCGTAGCCATTGAACAAGTTCGGCTATGGCGTCATCAGTCGATGCGTGAGGTGTGCGATGAAGTGCAATGTCCACTGACACGACGGTTCCCCAGATGTGTTCGACGTGAACAAAGCGTTCCCGAGCCACTAGATGCCGAGCTTGTCCAGGGCCGATTGAAGTGAGGTCGCATAACCGTACGAAGTAAATGTTGCGCCACTCACGCCATTAATTTTTGCAGATTGTGCTTGCAGCGCCTGGTCGCGAAGCATTGACTCGACTTGTTGCGAAATCATTTGCGAGCGACCATCGCCATTAGGAAGTTCGACTGCTTGAACATCTGTGATCTTGCCGTTCTTTGCAGTGACCTTAACTTGCACATTTCCGTAGCGCACAAAGACTGAATCGCCTGTTGCTGATCCGGATTTTACTGAACCAGATGACGTGGATGCAGTGTTAGAGGCTGTGGTGGTTCCGGTTGTGGAGCCAGACGAAGTTGCCGAGCCAGAGGACGTTGCTAAACCGGAACCGCCGCTTGGGTTGAGGAGCAGCACGCCAGCAATTCCAGCAACTGTTCCAAGTCCAACGAGTGGTGCGCGTTTCATTATGTTCTCCTCTTAGAAAGCGAATGCTTCGTCGTGAATGTGGCTACTGGGAACTCCAATGACTTCCACGGAGTGACGGACAGCTTCAGTAAGTGCATCTGGTCCACAAATATATACGTCACTTGTTGCAATGTGTGGTGCCAGTCGAAGTAGTGTGCGCGGATCCATGGGGTGTTCCTTGCGGGAACCCACGAGATAGCGAACGTTGGTGTTGGGACGTTCTGCTAACACGTCAAGCTCTCGCTTCAACACCACTTCTTCGTTTGATCGTGCTCGGTACAGCACATCGACAGTGGCGTAGACGGGTAGCTCTTCGAGCACAGCACGGATTGGCGTGATGCCAACTCCGGCTGCAACGAGAACAACCCGGTCGCCATGGCGTCGTGCTGCAGTAAAAGCACCGTAAGGACCTTCGGCTATGACCCGAGTTCCAGCGTGGATGCTTGCTAAAGCAGCGCTGTGATCTCCGAGATCCTTAACGGTGATGCGTAAATACTTGCCATCAGGTGGTGCAGACAATGAATAAGGATGTGCATGCCACCAGAGTTCGGGTGTCATAAAGCGCCAGCAGAAAAATTGTCCGCCACTTGCTTTGAGACGCTTTAAGCCGTTGCCTGTCATCCAGATGCTGACAACTCCTGGACCTTCAGGCACGATTGCATGAACGCGAAGTTGGTATTTTAGTCCGCGAACAATGGGTAACACCCAACGGAAAGCGATCAAACTTGTTACTGCGCTGGCAGTCAGGGCTAACCACATTTTTGCTGCCAGCGGATGCGAAATGAACGCGTTACCCAAAGTGACTTGGTGTGCGTAAGCAAGTGCCACCGCTAAGTAGGTGTACAAATGGATGACCCACCAGGTTTCGTAGGACAAACGTCGACGCGCCACCTTATATGAGGTCACACCTGCAGTGAGCATGAGCATGAATCCTGCAAGCCCAGGCAAAATCCAACGAGTGTGGCGCAATAGCGTCCAGGTTTCTGCCCAGAATGTTGATCCATCTGTCATGGAGTAACCCAAAAGAATAAATACGACGTGCAGGCCAACTAAAAGAAGTGACCATGGTGCGAGTTTGCGGTGCCAGAAAACTGTGCGATCCAAACCCACTTCGCGCTCAAGCCAGGGAATACGTGCGACGAGAAAAAGTGTGATGACCACACCGTACGTACCGACCATTCCGGTCACTCGACCAAGGAATGTAAAAAGTGACGACAGTGTGGTGAATGTTGAAACATGTAGACCATGAAGTTCAGTCATGAGCGTGACGCCCAGCCCGATTCCCGCGAGGGCAGCGGTGAAGTTCCCGACTGTGCGGGTCTTACCTTTGGCTTCTGCTACGGCAACAGATCGATTGCTCATCTGTGCTCCTCGCGGGCTTCGAGTTGTGAAGGACATGGTTTTAGAGTGCCGTATCAATGTTGAGGAACTAGCACCCTGAATGTAAAGACCTTGTTAATCGTACCTATTTGGGTTCGGTAGGTTAGTCCTATGACTCCACAGGAATTAAGCGAACATCTGCATTCTTGTGTGCATGCCGCTATATCTGTGGGCCAATTAGTCCTCGATATCAATGATGTTCCCCATGTCATAGTGGTTGAACGCCCCAAAAATCTTGAACATGGGGATTGGGCAACGAATGTGGCGCTGCAAATCAGCAAAAAAGCTGGACTTAATCCTCGCCAGGCCGCCGAAATCCTTCTTCCCTATGTATTAGATACCGATGGAATTGAATCCGCCGAAATCGCGGGACCAGGCTTTATCAACATTCGGCTCTCGAAAGCAAGCCAAGGCGAGCTTGTCCTTGACATTGTCGAGGCCGCGAATTCTTACGGCAAGAGTGATTCTCTGGCTGGCAAGTCATTCAACATGGAGTTCATTTCGGCAAATCCAACTGGACCGTTGCATTTAGGTCATTCTCGCTGGGCAGCCGTTGGAGATGCGATTGCACGAGTGCTCGAAGCCCATGGTGCACATGCAATTCGCGAGTTTTATATCAATGATCGTGGTGTCCAGATGGACAAGTTCGGTGCCTCAACTCGAGCAGCAGCATTAGGTCAACCGATTCCGGAAGATGGATATCACGGTGCATACATTCCCGTGCTAGCCAAAGAGATAGTGGCTAACGATCCGCAGATTGTTGACCTCGAGGAACCGCAACGAACGATTGCGTTTCGGGAAGCGGCCTACGAACTTCAACTCGCAGATCAAAAGCGCGTGCTTGACTTATTTAATACGCACTTTGACGTGTGGTATTCCGAACGCTCGCTACATGAATCTGGCGCAGTTGATGTTGGTTTTGCGAAACTTCGCGAACAAGGTCACATGTTTGAAGATGGTGGTGCAGTATGGCTGCGCACAACTGACTTTGATGATGATAAAGATCGTGTGCTCGTCAAAGCAGATGGAGAGTTAACGTACTTCGCATCCGATACTGCTTATTACGTTGATAAGCGTGCGCGCGGATTTGATGTATGTATTTATCTACTCGGCGCGGATCATCATGGATATGTCAATCGTCTTCGCGCTGTTGCTGCGTGTGCAGGAGATGAACCAGATGACCACATTGAAGTTCTAGTTGGTCAGATGGTGAAAATGATGAAAGGTGGCGAAGAAGTTCGCCTTTCTAAGCGTGCGGGAAACCTCATCACACTCGAAGACCTTATTGATGAAGTAGGCGTTGACGCAGCGCGGTATTCACTTATTCGCTATCCCGTTGATTCGCCGTTAGTTCTTGATCTAGACCTACTTGTGCAACGCACAAGTGATAACCCCGTGTATTACGTCCAGTACGCACATGCGCGCATTGCTTCGGTTATTCGCAATGCGGCTGACTTAGGGGTAATTTCTGCAGACACGCAGTCATGGAATCCAGCTGATTTTGATCCATCATTGCTCGCTGATGACCGTGAAGGGCAACTTATCGGACTATTGGCTGACTATCCCCGTGTTGTGACATCCGCGGTTGAATTGCGGGAACCACACCGCATTGCACGTCACCTAGAAGAAATTGCAACGGGATATCACCGCTTCTATGATGCATGTCGAGTTCTGCCACAAGGTGATGAACCCGCGACTCCATTGACTATTTCCCGGCTATGGCTATGTGCAGCAACGCGTCAAACAATTTTTAATGGCTTAGAACTGCTCGGGGTCAGTGCCCCCGAACGGATGTAAAATTAACTTTGCGAATCCAAGAATTCGCATTTATGTTGTCTGTTCGACTCTATGATTTCACTCAACGGTGCCACTATGAAAGTAACCGACTGAGGAGTTGTTTAATTATGAAGAAAATAAGAGTCGTTGTAGCTTTGGCTGCTGCAAGCTCAATTTTCATTGCAGGTTGTTCGAGCAAGAGCTCAGACACTGCAAGCAGCCCAACTGCGCCAGCAAGCTGTGGTACGACGATTGATGAAATCGCGGCTGCTGCTAAAACTGAAGGCAAAGTTGAATTAATGGCATTGCCAGATACATGGGCTAACTACAAGGGTGTGCTTGACACATTCAAGGCTCGCTATGGCATCGAAGCACCAGTTGCTAATCCAGATGCATCATCAGCTGACGAATTGACCGCAATCTCAACACTGCGTGGCCAAGAAACCATGCCAGAAATCGTTGACATTGGCCCATCATTCACAAAGGAATTTGTTGACAAGGGCTGGGCAGCACCATACAAGACCACAAACTGGTCTGAAATCCCAGATTCACTTAAGGATGCAAACGGCAACTGGTTCGGCGCATATTCCGGCATCATGTCGATTGGTTCAAACACCGCTCTTGTTAAGAACCCACCAAAGAGCTGGGCAGACCTGAAGAAGCCTGAATACAAGGGTCAAGTAACTATCAATGGCGATCCTCGCGAAGCTGGCGCAGCGTTTGCTGCTGTAATGGCTGCTTCGATTGCTAACGGTGGCTCTTACGACGACATCATGCCTGGTATCAAGTACTTCGCAGATCTCAAGGCAGCTGGAAACTTAGTTGAAACCGACATCACTGCAGCAACTGTTCTTTCAGGTGATGCACCAATCGCGCTTGACTGGTCATACAACTTCCCAGGTCTCAAGCCTGATCTTCAGGCAGCTGGCTTTGACATGGTTGTTAACACACCTACCGATGGTTTGTATGTTGGCTACTACGCACTTGGCGCAGTTTCTGAATCAGCACATCCATGTGCAGCGAAGTTATTCCTTGAGCACCTTGCAGGTAACGAAGGCGCTCTTGAATACATGAAGGGTGGAGCTATCCCAGCTCGTCTTGCCGCAATGCTTGACGCTGGTGTTGTTCCTGCCGATCTAGCTGCGTCACTTCCAACTAAGGAAGCATGGCTAGGCGTTAAGTTCCCATCCCAGACTCAGATTGATGCAGCGAAGAAACTGCTCACTGATAACTGGGGTCCAATGGTGGCAGACAAGTAAGAAAAGCTACAGAAAGTGGCGGGTGGACTTAGTTCACCCGCCACTAATCTGGCATAGAGATGAAAACCATTCGCAAGTATTTGCCGGCCATAGTCGTAGGTGGCCCTTTCGTCATTGTTATGGCGTTATTTCTTGTTTGGCCCACCTTGTCTGTTATTGGGCGAGCATTTATCCACGACGGAACTTTTTCGTTTTTTAATATGAACCGTGCAATCACAGGTACCTACCGAGATTCATTCATCCTCACAGCAAAACTAAGTTTTATTTCGTCACTTATCGGCGGAACAATCGGTCTTGCCATGGCGATCTCACTTCGCCGGTTACCAGTAGATAGTCGCGCTCGAACCTTGGCGGACTCTTGGTCGGCCGTTGCCTCGCAACTCGGTGGCTTACCCTTGGCATTCGCATTCGTCGCGCTTGTTGGAACTCAAGGCATTCTTACTCGGATTTTTAAAAACCTTGGTTACAGTTTCGTCGATCATGGATTCACTCTCACCGGCATGGTGGGGTGGACGATTGTCTACCTGTACTTTCAAATCCCTCTTATGTTTCTCATCATGACTCCGGCTATTTCAGCTTTAAAGGAATCTTGGTTTGAAAGTGCAACTGCCATGGGCGCAAGTTCTGCACGCTTTTGGAGATCAATCGGCATGCCCATTTTGATGCCAACGATTTTGACAGGGTTTGTCTTGCTTTTCGTGAACGCATTTTCTGCCTATGCGACGGCGTATGCACTCAGCACGGGTGCTGGGCAACTGATCCCGCTGCAAATTCGATTTATTTTGCAAGGCAATGTCATTACAGGTGAAAATGAACTGGGATACAGCATTGTGGCTTGGACCTTGATTCTGTTGGCTTTGTCGCTAGTTGCGGTCACGCTTTTGCAACGACGCGTCAGCAAATGGACGGAGTCAGCCTGATGTTAGCCACAATTTCGCGCCGTACTTTTTGGCTTGTCCTGATTCTCTACTTTGCTCTACCCATGCTTGCCATGGCGCGCTTCGCATTACAAACAGTGCCCACGTTCATGCTGAATTCACACACTCTTTTTAAGGGTTGGGGCTTTGGCGAGTTCATGGTCGCATTTAAAGATCCAGGCGTTATCAAATCAACAATTTTAAGTTTGGAATTGACTGTACTGACGATTGTTTTGACGTTTGTTATGTTGGTACCTCTCACAACCTTGATAGAAATTAAAGCTCCTCGACTCAAGCCATTTATGACAGGTGCGACAGTTCTTTCTTGGCTGGTGCCACCTGTGGCATTAGTAGTTGGAGTGTCCGCAACTTTTCGAGAAGTACTGCCGGGTTTCCTTGCATCGCCATTAAATCTGACTTACTTTTATGCGTTGTGGATGTTGCCATTCACGTATCGCGCACTTGACGGGCAGTTACGACTCATTGGGGCACGAAATCTTTATGAAGCTGCCCAAAGCGTAGGCTGTTCGCCGCT
>CANFOW010000041.1 GCA_947448865.1 Actinomycetota bacterium | reverse complement strand
CCGGGTTTCCTTGCATCGCCATTAAATCTGACTTACTTTTATGCGTTGTGGATGTTGCCATTCACGTATCGCGCACTTGACGGGCAGTTACGACTCATTGGGGCACGAAATCTTTATGAAGCTGCCCAAAGCGTAGGCTGTTCGCCGCTCATCTTCTTTTTCAAGGTAATTCTTCCGAACATAAAGTCGTCGCTGTATATTTCTGCGTCGCTCATTGCGGCTTCGGTATTAGGCGAATTTACTTTTGCATCATTGCTCCTCAAGCAAACAATGCCTGTATACATGTGGCATTTTCAAACTTCGGAGACCCGTGCTGGATTTGCACTAGCTCTAGTAGTCATGATTGCAACCGCACTCATACTTGGGTTTGCCGTAGCACGACTTAGAAAACGTGGCATCAATTTCTCGGCGACAGGAATCTGACATGACAAAGATCGATTATGTAAATGTGTCTAAGAAATATGGACAAGAAATTGCTTTGCGTGATTTCAGTTTAAGTGTTGCTTCTGGTGAACTCGTCAGTATTTTGGGTCCAAGTGGATGTGGAAAGACAACAGCACTTCGGATACTCGCTGGATTTATTGAGCCGACTTCAGGCAATGTACTTGTTGACGGCAATGATGTGACCCCGATCCCGGCAGCAAAACGCGGGTTTGGCATGGTCTTTCAGAGTTACAGTTTGTTTCCAAACATGACAACGTCTGAAAATATTGAGTTTGCTTTAAAGCTGCGCAAAGTTGATTCAAGTGCCCGCACCACGAAGATTCGTGAGTTACTTGAATTGACCAACATGGCAGAACACGCTGATAAGTTTCCTCACCAACTTTCAGGTGGGCAACAACAACGCGTGGCTTTAGCGCGTGCACTTGCTACTGAACCGCCTATTTTGTTGCTTGATGAACCGTTATCTGCACTAGACGCAAAAGTGCGAGATCAACTGCGAGATGAAATAAGAAGCCTTCAAAAGCGACTTGGGATCACAACAGTATTCGTCACACATGACCAGCAGGAAGCAATGGCCATTTCTGATCGAGTGGCCGTCATGCAATCCGGAGTAGTAGTGCAGTCAGGTTCGCCAAAAGACCTTTACCGTAATCCGTCCAGCGCATTTGTAGCGTCTTTTGTTGGAACTACGAATCGCTTGCCTGCAGTTCGGCAGGGATTGCAGTGGCTCGTTATTGGGAATGCAGTTGACGGACCAAACACAGGGACTACAGGTTGGGCATATGTGCGACCTGAAGATGTGGATGTCACACCTGGTGGAACGGGCGTAGTTGAACAGGTGTCGTTCCTGGGATCATTCGTTCGAGTAACTGTCCTTGTTGATGGTCAGCGGGTTTTGGCTGATGTGCCATTAACTAAGTCTGAAATGCTTGTTCCTGGTTCGGTTGTATCGGCAGCCATTGCGAATCGCAGTCCCCTGATTGAGGTGGATGCCTAAATGGATCAAGACACAACTAAGAGCATCATCAAGCCAAAGAATCTTGATTCTGCAGGATTCACCTGGATGGAACAATCATCTGGTGAACCGTACATTGGTGCGTTGCCACCGAAGTCCGCTCGACCGATTGCGACCATTCTGCACTCATCGGACTGGCACATTTGCGATGCAGAATCTCCGGGACGACAAGAATTCATGGATAGATTCTTTGATTCAGATTCACAGTTTCAAGCGATTCTGGGATTTATTGGAACCTATCGTCCGTGGGAAATCTTGACCTGCCAAGTGGCTTCGGCATTTATTGACACGATGAATCGAATCGAACGTGGACCGGTCACAGGTCGTCCCGTAGATGCGCTTGTTATTACTGGTGACGTTACTGACAATGGGCAACTCAATGAGCTTGAGTGGTACTTGGATCTGCTTGATGGGCGAAAAGTGGATCCATCAGGTGGTCGTGCGCAATCTGATTGGGTTGGTGCAACAACTGGCGAAGCGATTGATGAACGTTACTGGCATCCTGAAGAAAAACTGCAGGACCGTCCATCTCGCGAATATGGGTATCCGCAGATTCCAGGACTCATTGACGCAGCACGTAGACCATTTGATTCGGCAGGACTTCGCCACCCATGGCTGAGTGTGCACGGAAACCACGACGCACTGTTGCAAGGTGTAGTTGCGCCTGACGAGAATTTGAATGCATTGACAGTAGGGGATCAACGGGTCGTAGGACTTGCTCCGGGACAAAGTCCGCTCGAGTCTGCGCAAGCGGTGCCTGGCGTCGGCCCAGCGAACTACATTCACCGCGATGATTCACCTCGTGTATCGGTCACACCAGATTCCACTCGACGCCTGACTGAACCAGGCAAGTTTGCTGAGCTCCACCTTGCATCAACCTCACTTCCTGTTGGACATGGGTTCACCTCAGAAAATGTAGCTAAAAAAACTGCTTACTTCTCGCACGAAGTGGGTGAACTTGTAGTGCTTGCGATGGATAGCGTGAATCACTTTGGCGGATTTGAAGGTGCGATTGATGAAACGCAAATGCAGTGGATTATTGACACTCTAAATAAGTATTCAGATCGACTCGTAGTAGTTGCATCTCATCATCCGAGCCGCACCATTATTAACGATTACAAACCAGACGGCGCTAGTCGCAGGATTTTGGGTCCAGAAATTCTTGAAGAACTCATGAAGCATCCAAACGTGTTGGTATGGCTTAACGGACATGAGCATGAACACAAGATTTATCTCAACATTGGACCGAACGGACGAATTCTTCCAGAGATTAATACTGCTTCGATTATTGACTGGCCACAGCAATCCCGAATACTCGAATTTTTAGTTGATGACGACACGAAGTCGGCATACATAGTTTCCACAGTTATTGATCATGAGGGACTGGTCGAACCTGATCTGGAACGACTGGACATCGTGGACCTGGCGGGGCTGTCGCGAATTTTGGCCTTTAATGATTACCAACGTCGCGATCCACTTTTGAGTATGCACCGCAAAGAAGGAAATCTGGCCGATCGTAACTTTGTTCTACGGCTTCCAAATCTGTTGACCTAGTCGGGTAAGTTTAGGTCTTATGGACCCGCTGATTTGGCCGACCTCGGCTGCGCGCACTTCTGACGGTGCGTTGTCCATTGGTGGCGTCGATGTTCGAGAACTCGTGGCCCAGTATGGTTCGCCACTGTTCGTTTTTGATGAGTCACAAGTACGGCAGGCCGCCAAGAACTATGTCAGTGCATTTAATTGTGACGACATCAGCACCAAGGTGTATTACGCAGGGAAAGCGTTTCTCACAACCACTATTGCTCGTTGGGTTCATGAAGAGGGCCTCGGAATTGATGTGTGTTCCGAAGGTGAACTCGAAACTGCGCTCAAGGCTGGCGTTCATGCGTCGCACATACTTTTTCATGGAAATAACAAAAGCGTCGCTGAACTAACTCGAGCCGTGCAGGGTGGGGTAGGCCGGATTGCGGTTGACAGTCTGATTGAAATTGAACGGCTTAATGAGATTGCCCGAACTGCCGGTATTGTGCAGCACATATATATACGTCTTACAGTCGGCGTTGAGGCACACACTCATGATTTCATGGCCACAGCGCACGAAGATCAAAAGTTTGGTCTGTCAATAAATTCTGGTGCAGCAATGGCCGCAGTTGAGGCGGTACTGGCTGCCGACAGCCTGCATCTCGCGGGACTTCACTCGCACATTGGGTCACAAATTTTTGATGCTTCAGGTTTTGAGATTGCCACCCATCGCGTCATTGAATTCGCGGCACAGCTTCGTGATACACATGACTTCATTGTCAGCGAACTTGATGTCGGTGGCGGTATGGGAATTGCATATGTTTTCGGCGATGATCCACTTGATGTTGCCCATATGGGTAAAGCGATTTTGGACATTGTGCGAACAGAATGTGCCCGCGTTAACTTGCCGATTCCCAAACTCGCAGTTGAACCTGGACGCGCAATTATCGGGTCTGCGGGCATCACCGTTTATGAAGTAGGAACCGTTAAACCCGTGGATATAGATAGTGGGCAGGTGCGTACATATATATCAGTCGATGGTGGAATGAGTGACAATATTCGTACCGCCCTGTACGACGCGGAATACACGGTTGAATTAGCCTCCCGTGCTTCAACTGCAGAGCCGATTTTGTCCCGCATTGTTGGAAAACATTGCGAAAGTGGCGACATTGTGGTCCGCGATTTACACCTACCATCCGATGTTGCACCGGGCGATTTATTAGCCGTAGCAGCTACTGGCGCCTATTGCCGTGCGATGGCCAGCAACTACAACTACTTACCGCGCCCTGCCGTTGTGGCAGTAGGTGAATCGGGGCGTACCGTTTTATTACGTCGCGAGACCCTGACCGACGTTTTGGCGCTAGACCCTGGCTTTCTGGCAGACTAAAGGCATGACCGCGCCACTCACCGTAGCCCTTTTAGGTGGCGGAACCGTCGGGGCATCCGTTGCCCGATTACTCACCGAACATGCGGACGATCTGGCTGCTCGAATAGGCCGACCAATTGTTTTATCGGGAATCGCAGTGCGAAACCCGGACAAGATGCGAGAAGGCATTGACCCGAGCGTGGTCACAACAGACACCGCTGCTCTTGCTGCAAGTGGGGCAGACATTGTTATTGAAGTAATTGGTGGAATTGAGCCCGCCAAAACGCTAATCGAAGCTGCCCTCAATGCTGGTTCATCGGTAGTGACGGCAAACAAAGCGTTGTTAGCCTCACATGGAGCAGATTTACACCGACTTGCTGAATCCAAGGGTGTTGACCTTTTTTATGAAGCCGCAGTTGCGGGTGCAATTCCGTTGCTTCGACCGTTACGCGAATCACTCGCGGGTGACAAAGTCCGACGCATTTTGGGCATTGTTAACGGAACCACGAACTTTATTTTGAGCAAGATGTACGACTTTGGTGCTGACTACTCAACAGTGTTGAAGCAAGCCCAAGACCTTGGATATGCCGAGGCCGATCCCACAGCGGATGTTGAAGGCTACGACTCTGCTGCGAAAGCGGCGATTTTAGCTGGGCTGGCATTTCACACCAACGTCACAGGCGATGATGTTTATCGCGAAGGCATGAGTCGCGTAACTGCCGAAGATATTGCGGCCGCGAAATCTATGAATCTTGTGATCAAACTTCTTGCGATTGCCGAACTGACTGACGACAATTCTGGAGTTATCGTGCGCGTGCATCCTGCAATGATTCCAAATACGCATCCGTTAGCAAGTGTGCGCGATGCATTCAATGCAGTATTTGTTGAAGCAGAAGCCGCAGGTCAAGTCATGTTTTACGGTCGCGGTGCAGGTGGCGCTCCGACTGCAAGTTCGGTACTCGGCGATGTTGTTGCGGCTGCCCGAAACCGAGTGAATGGCACAGTTGATCCAGCGCAAAGTAATTACGCGGAACTCACGGTGAAGCCGATCGGCGATGCGGTGACTTCTTATTATTTGAATCTGCATGTGGCTGATGAGCCTGGAGTACTG
Source organism: Actinomycetota bacterium (assembly GCA_947448865.1). Classification (GTDB taxonomy): domain Bacteria; phylum Actinomycetota; class Actinomycetes; order S36-B12; family UBA5976; genus UBA5976. The sequence continues at coordinate 6,380 of CANFOW010000041.1, read as the reverse complement.
GCTGCAATCTCGAATGAATTCGCGAAACACCATGTGTCAATACAAACCGTGCGTCAAGACGGCAAGGGCGATGCAGCGAACTTGATTATCACAACGCATCGAGCGACCGATGAACATTTAAGTAAGACTGTGGATGCCTTGCGCAAACTTTCAGCAGTTCGTGAAGTTGCTGGTGTGATGCGCGTTGAAGGGCGCGTTGACTAGTGGCTCATCAATGGCGTGGCCTGATTGAAGAATATCGCGACCGACTTCCAGTAGCACCCGATGCTGCAATCGTAAGTTTGGGAGAAGGCGGAACTCCACTCGTGTATGCCTGCGAAATTTCCGAGCGGGTTGGCGCAAAGGTGTACCTCAAAGTCGAAGGTATGAACCCAACGGGATCGTTTAAAGACCGCGGTATGACACTGGCGATTACTGACGCCTTGTATAAAGGTGCACAAGCAGTTATCTGTGCGTCAACTGGGAACACCAGCGCTTCAGCAGCCGCATACGCCACAAAAGCTGGAATGAAAAGTGCCGTCCTTGTGCCGCAAGGAAAAATCGCGATGGGCAAGTTGGCACAAGCCGTTGTTCATGGCGCCACAATTTTGCAAGTTGATGGCAACTTCGATAACTGCCTGGATCTAGCACGCGATTTGGCTGAGCATTATCCGATCGCGTTAGTGAACTCGGTGAATCCTGTGCGGTTACAAGGACAGAAAACTGCCGCTTTTGAAATTGTTGATGCCCTCGGAGATGCGCCGGACATTCACTGTCTGCCCGTTGGAAACGCCGGAAACATCAGTGCCTACTGGATGGGTTTCACCGAATACTTTAAAGACGGAGTCGCATCTGCGCGTCCAGCCATGTGGGGATTTCAAGCCGCTGGCGCTGCGCCGTTTGTGGCTGGTCATCCGATTGAGCATCCCGAAACTATTGCTACCGCTATTCGCATTGGAAATCCCGCGTCGTGGGATTTTGCGGTCGCAGCGCGTGATGAATCCGGTGGGCTCATTGATTCAGTAACTGATGAAGAAATTCTTGCGGCTTACCATCTACTGGCGGCAAGTGAAGGATTCTTTGTGGAGCCGGCTAGTGCAGCAAGTGTGGCCGGGTTGTTAAAGAAAGCGCAACGTGGCGATGTTCCGCAAGGAGCGACGATTGTGTGCACGGTGACTGGTAATGGTTTGAAGGACACACAGTGGGCGTTAGCAGATGCTTCTGATCCCGTAGTTGTTTCCGTTGATGTGCATGCAGCTGCCGGCGCATTGGGTCTGGCGTAATGTCACGTCAAGCCACTGTCACAGTTCCTGCAACGAGCGCGAACTTAGGTCCAGGTTTTGACTCAATTGGTTTGGCCCTGGACATTCGCGACACTGTGACTGCACGACTCGTAGATGAACCTGGTGTGCGAGTTTCCATTACAGGCAATGGCGCTGATTCATTGCCGCATGATGCTGGCCATTTAATTGCACAAGTTTTTTTAATTGCGGCTGGCCAATTTGGTTTGGACGTAAATGGACTCGAGTTGGAGTGTGTTAATTCCATTCCGCAAGGTCGAGGACTTGGATCGTCCGCGTCTGCGATTATTGCTGGGCTTGTGCTAGCTCGTGAATTATCGGGTGCTGATGTTTCGCAAGAACGATTGTTGCAACTAGCAAATGTCATAGAAGGTCATGCTGACAATATTTCGGCTTGCCTACTTGGCGGATTGACTGTTGCAGCGTGGGAAAACTTGGAGGATGTGCGAGCTGTGAGCTTGGCGGTGCATCCATCTGTCGTGGCCGTGTTGGGGATTCCGTCGAGTGAACTTTCTACGGAAAAGGCCCGCGGTTTGTTGCCTGACGAAGTGCCATATTCGGCAGGTGTTCATAACGCGAGCCGCGCTGCAATGCTTGTGGCTGCTTTGACCCAGCGTCCTGACATGTTGCTTGATGCAACAAGTGATGCTTTGCACCAGGAATATCGACGAGACGCGTACCCGGATTCGATGGCGTTAGTGACGTCATTGCGCTCAGCCGGATTTGCAGGCGCTATCAGTGGGGCAGGGCCATCAGTTTTAGTTTTGACCACAGTTGATCGGGCAGACGCCGCTAGTCGGATTGTGTATGACGCAGGTTTTGAGCCTCGTCAGGTCGGCATTTCCGCTCACGGAGCGATTGTTCAGCAGTAGTCACACTTGCGCGCCGGCGGATTAGCCACAGATTGTGGTCAATTTGTGGTCTATTAGCCCCAATTTGGCTATCCCGCCTTGATAACTGCTAAGGTTGAGCCATCGGTTGGAATTCTTCCACTGATAAATCCCATTAAATCGGCGCGAATGTTGCGCGTTAATGCTGGATACCGAAATAACCTGACAGACAAGGACACACTTACAGTGACCGAAACACAAGCCCAAGGTAAAGGGCTGAATACCATGTTGCTTCCTGAATTGAAATCCACCGCAGCCGCTCTCGGCATTGAAGGTGCTTCAGGAATGCGCAAGGCCGAACTTATTTCTGCGATTACAGCGAAACAGAGTTCGGGACGAGGAGACCGTGCACCTCGTGAAGACCGTGCACCTCGTGAAGATCGTGCACCTCGTGAAGATCGTGCACCACGCGAAGACCGTGCACCACGCGAAGACCGTGCACCTCGTGAAGATCGTGCGCCACGCGAAGGTAATGATTCTGGTCAAGATCGTGCGCCACGCGAAGACCGCGGCGATCAGGGTGATCGCAATGGTCGCAACCGTGATCGTAATGGTCGCAACCGTGACCGTAATGGTCGCAACCGTGACCGTGGCGAGCGTCGTGGCCCAGGCGAATATGATCTTGAAGTCACCGAAGATGATGTGTTGTTGCCAGTAGCTGGCATCATCGACATTTTGGATAACTACGCTTTCGTTCGTACATCTGGTTACTTACCAGGACCTAACGATGTTTATGTTTCCATGGGACTCGTTAAGCGCCACACGTTGCGTAAAGGTGACGCTGTTACTGGTCAGGTTAAACAACCACGTGAAGGCGATCGCCCACAAAAGTTCAATCCACTCGTCAAGGTTGATTCCATTAACGGACTTTTGCCTGAAGAAATGGGAACCCGCGTTGATTTCGGTAAGTTAACGCCGCTTTACCCACAGGATCGGTTGCGCCTTGAGACGGTCGCAAACAACATGACCACCCGCGTGATTGATTTAGTTGCCCCTATTGGCAAGGGTCAGCGCGGTCTGATTGTTTCGCCACCTAAGGCCGGTAAGACGATGGTGCTTCAGCACATCGCAAACGCGATTAGTGAAAACAATCCTGAAGTGCACTTGATGGTTGTCCTTGTTGACGAACGACCAGAAGAAGTTACCGACATGCAGCGATCTGTTCGCGGTGAAGTGATTGCTTCAACTTTCGATCGTCCTGCCGAAGATCACACGACAATTGCTGAACTTGCAATTGAGCGAGCAAAGCGCCTTGTTGAAATGGGACATGACGTTGTCGTGCTACTTGATTCAATGACACGCCTTGGTCGCGCTTACAACCTTGCGGCACCGGCATCGGGTCGTATTCTTTCCGGTGGTGTTGACTCTGCTGCGTTGTATCCACCAAAGAAATTCTTTGGTGCTGCTCGCAACATTGAAAACGGTGGATCCCTGACAATTCTTGCTACTGCGTTGGTTGAGACTGGTTCTCGAATGGACGAAGTTATCTTCGAAGAATTCAAGGGCACCGGCAACATGGAACTTAAGCTCGATCGTCGTCTGGCTGATCGTCGGGTATTCCCTGCAGTTGATATCGAATCTTCGGGTACACGTCGCGAAGAAATTTTGATGGCTCCAGATGAGCTCAAGGTTATTTGGAAGCTCCGTCGTGTGCTTCATGCTTTGGATTCTCAGCAGGCACTTGAATTGCTTCTGACGAAACTTCGTGAGACTAAGAGCAATTTCGAATTTTTGATGCAGGTCCAAAAGACAACGCCGGAAGCACCTGGCGGACTTGGTGCCGATGAATTCGCTCCAGCGGATTAATCCAACTGTGGGTTCACTGGCTTCGTTCTAAAAAGGGCAGACTTCTGCCTTGATCGTTTGGTCGGGTCTGCTCTGGTTTCTGAGTGAAATCTGGGCAGGGTGGCGTTCGATTTTTGTTCCATTCGGTAGTTGCCACTGTGTTGTCCCATTGGGCAGGAGTTGATAACTCCAATTGCCGTGGGTTTTAAGCAAATGATGCGTTCGACATAAAGCTGCGAGATTGTCGTACCGAGTTTCGCCGCCAGAGTCCCACGATTCAATATGATCAAGGTCGCAATAGCGTGCTGGTCTCACACACCCCGGGGCACGACATGTCAGGTCCCTAGCTTTCACAGCCTGTCGTAGGTGTGTTGGTGGCCGGTATGTTTCGCGACCAAAATCGAGTAAGCGACCAGTTGTCGGTTCCACAAGAATCCGTCGGAATCGCGCATCGTTAAGCAAGCGATGAATTGCAGAGCTTTCGAGCATGAGACCGGTTGTTGAAATTTCGCCAACGAGCGGAGTTTGCTCACCGTTTGCAATGCTCACGAGATTATCGTAGTCAACAAGTACTTGAATTTCGGCTGCAGCATTGCGTTGTTCTGGTGACATTTCAGTCTTGCCGGAAATAATTGAGACAAATGCATCGGCCATGCGATTTGCTTGCGAACCGTTTAATGAAGTATCGCACCGAGCAGCTTGGTTGAGTACTTGCCATGTTGCCGAGGCGTCTTCGGCTGAGATATATGCCGTGAGGTAAGCCATTCCGTGTGGGGCTGGGTCGAGTGTGATGCCACGTTCCGAATAAACCGAAGCTGAAAGATCTCGGTCGGGAAGTGGTGCAAGTCTAAGTACAGTGTCACGTACGATTCGTCGAAGTTCGCTAAGTGTGCGTCGCTCAACTCGCCAGAGGACTCGCTCGCAGAATGATGTGAGCGTTTTCGCACTTAGCTGCGCCTGAGCGTCGCTAAAGCGAACTCGAAGTTCGCGAACACCTTCGAGGATTATTCGGTTTTGTTGATGGGTAATTTTCCCTTCAAGCATTGCGCGAAAAATTGTCGGTACTTCTTCGAGAAGTGTTCGTGCAGTATGTACCTGGTTAAAACACGAGTTCGGGCTCATCTTGGTTAAAGCGGCCAATTCAACTGCGCGAATATCTGAGACGGATTTCGAGCCGTGCTTCTCGACTTTTCGTAACATCTGGGGCGCAGTACCAACGCAAGCAAGGAGCAAAATTTGGCGTTGAGCTTCGGCCCAGGCAATGAGTTGGTCAACTTCGTAAAGGGCGTTGACGGCATCCGGATCACATGACTGGGGCATTGTCGGAAGAGTAGTTCCAAGAGATTCAACAACGCGTGAAATTGATTGAGCGTGATTAACCGCAACCTGGGCAGGCTCTGACAAATTGAACATCGCAGTCTCACGATTGGTACTGCGAGTGTGGATTTCGGTCGCACCATAATCACACGCAGACGTCATCGAGACATCAGCTTGTGATGCTTCGACGGGTGTTCCGTTAATGAGGTACATGGTGACCTTTGTGATGAGTTTCGAGTTTTCCAAGTGGCTCAGCTGAGCCCAATACGCGCTTGGGAGCGAAAACACTTGGTATGGCCTGACTAGGCGTTTATCTCACTTGGCTCATCAAGAATTCGCAAGTACAGCGAACGGCTCATCTATCGATAGAAGTATTCAACAACAGGGGTCTGACACATCGAACGGCTCATCTATTAATACGACAATTCAACAACAGGGGTCTGACACTGTGAACGGCTCATCTATCGATAGAACTATTCAATAACAGGGGTCTGACACTGCCCGAGATCTCAGACGCAATTTCTGGGAGTTGTGAAATCACTGTGCATAACCAGTCAATGTGCATGTGTGGAAAAGTGCAAAGTGTGCTTTATAAACGCCTAAAGAGCACGTCACATGTCTTCGCAATTTTCGGGGATGTATTAGTCCAAGGCGCGTGAATTTCCAAGTGTTTGATGTCGTTTTCCACGGTACGAACCCCGTCTGCTGATAGTGTTCTCAAAACGCTGAGTCAGATTTGACCATTGCCCCAGTTGCTTAAATGCCCTCCTACAAGTGTCTGGTGTCAACATGCGTCATATTTCTTTTTTTGGTTCCGGGAAGAATTCTTCTTCACATTTATTAATTGCGAAGTTACGCAGATCGAGCCGTAAAACGTGGAAAGTGCTTGCAGCTTTTGTTGCTATGACATTTGCTTTTAGCGTCCTGTCCCTACCTGTAAGTGCCACGTCTGTGAGCCCAAATGCCTGCTCAGTATCTGGAACTATCGATGTAGTTGGAACGGCAATTAAGTACAACTATGGAACTACTCCTGCAAACGCGATCAATAAAGGCTGCGCCGGTGTGATAACAATTCCAGATTATGTGACCGAGATTGGTGGGAGCGCTT
>CANFOW010000040.1 GCA_947448865.1 Actinomycetota bacterium | reverse complement strand
TCTTCACGGAAACGACGTTCAACAAATCGGCGGTAACCAGGATCAAGGAAACCTGAGGTGAAAAGCACGAATACGGGCGGGGCTACTCCAGCTTGGGTACCGAACAGAATCTTTGGCTGCTTACCGCTTCGTACTGGGTGTGGATGAGCGGCAACAATTTGTGCGAGGAATGCGTTCAGGCGCCCAGTTGGGACGCGAGTTTGCCAGCCATAAAGGGCCTTATCTAGGGCAGGCACTAGTCGATCGGTATGCCACTTTGTTTTTGCACTTAGGTTGATTCGCGGTGCCCATGCAACTTGCGCCAAGTCTTTATCAATTTCGCGATCCAAGTAATAACGACGATCTTCGTCTACGAGGTCCCATTTATTAAAGGCAATGACTAGTGCTCTGCCGGATTCAATAACCATTCCAATAATGCGAATGTCTTGATCACTGAGTGGTTCACTCGCATCAAGCAAGACAACAGCGACGTCAGCTTTATCTAGTGCAGACTTTGTGCGTAGCGTTGCGTAATACTCGTGTCCCGAGGATTGCCGCGCCTTGCGTCGAATACCTGCAGTGTCAACAAAGATCCATTCCTTGCCACCGATTTCAATGAGTTCATCAACAGGATCAACTGTCGTACCAGCCACACTGTCTACGACAGATCGCGAGCCACCAGCTAACGCATTGAGCAAACTTGATTTGCCTACATTTGGCTTACCAAGCAACGCAATGCGCTTGGGTCCACGAGCGCGTGCGGTTCCGCTACCGTCTTGCGGAAAAGCCCCAACAATAACGTCAAGTAAGTCGCCACTACCTCGACCATGTAAAGCAGAAACAGGATATGGCTCACCTAAACCAAGTGACCACAAATTAGCCACTTCAGGTTCTACTCGAGCATCATCAACTTTATTTGCAACCAAGAGCACTGGAACTTTAGCTTGTCGCAAGATGCGAACAATTGCTTCATCTGCATCCGTTGCACCAATAGTCGCATCAACAACGAACAGCACAACATCGCTTGTTGTCATCGCTTGTTGGGCTTGCGCGGACACTTGCGCTGATAGTCCCTTTGCGTCCTGTTCCCAACCGCCGGTGTCAACAACAACGAATGGAATTCCATTCCAATCGGCTTCATATCGAATTCGGTCTCGAGTAACACCAGGAGTATCTTCAACTACCGCCTCTCGGCGGCCAATGATGCGATTAACGAATGTTGATTTGCCTACGTTGGGACGACCAACTACAGCAACAATGGGAACTCGAGTTTGTTCATCAAACTCTTCTTCACCTTCAAAATCTTCCAGACCCAGCTGTTCCAGAAGACGTTGATAATCTTCGTCACTGAGTTCAGAAATATCGTCTGGCAAGTCAACGGAGTCATCATCAAACTCAAGTGCGTTTCCAGCAATGTCATAAATTTCGGTGGGCTGATCGTCAGACATTGCTACCTGCTAAAGACACGATGTGATCGATGACCTCATCAAGGGACAAATGGGTTGTGTCTACTTCAATTGAATCTGCAGATTTTTCCAGAGGAGACGCTTCACGAGTTGAATCAGCTTTATCGCGACTCAGAAGTTGTTGTTTTGTTGCGTCCACATTCGCGCCATTTTCTGCAGCCCGACGCAAAGCTCGGGCCTGTGGATCAGCTGTCAAGTAAATTTTGACTGCAGCATCAGGTAAGACAACTCCTGCAATATCGCGACCTTCAACGACAATTCCGACTTGTGCCTGGTGTGCAATGTCCCTTTGTAGCGAGACCATCAAGGTGCGTACCTCAGGTACAGCGCTCACAATGCTTACGGCGCGAGTTACTTCGTCACTACGAATCGGTTCGCTGACGTCGACTGTGCCCACAGAAATTCCAGGATTATTCGGATCCACACTTGGAATGACCTCTGCGAGGCGGGCACATTCAGCTATTGCCTGAACATTTGTGAGATCAATTCCCTGCGACTGAACAAACCATGTCACAGCACGGTACATCGAACCAGTATCGAGATATGACAACCCAAGACGAGTGGCTACCCCACGTGACACAGAAGATTTTCCTGAACCACTCGGGCCATCGATAGCGATGACAAGTGGTGTGGACATGCATCAATTCTAGCCGTCAGCGAACGACTACAAACTCCGCAGAAATTAACGCTTTCACTAAAACACTTTGAGCATCCATGGCCACTGCGAGTTCCACCAAGCCAGTCATGCGTCCCAGGGAATGGTCGATCCGCACATCTTCGAGGTTGACATTGGCACTGGCCGCCACAGCAAAAAGTCGGGCAAGCTCACCTGGTTTGTCATCAAGTCGCACCATAACTGTTGCGACAGAAATGCGCACCGCTCCGCCGTGCTTACCTGGAAGTCGGTCACGGCCTGCATTGCCCTGTACGAGTACTTCACGAACAAAAGCACTGTCACCATCTCGCAGCGCATCAGCTACCCCGTGGAGTCGATTTGCAATCAATGTCACTTGCTCTGCCACCTCGAGTGCGTTGCCTGACAAAATCTGGCTCCACAATTCTGGGTCAGACGATGCAATCCGTGTTGTGTCACGAATACCCTGGCCGGCAAGTTCAACATCAGATTCATTTGCATCACGCAGTTGACCTGCCAGCACTGAGGAAACGATTTGCGGTGTGTGCGATACCAATGCAACAGCTCGATCATGTTCGATGAGAGAACGTTCAATCGGAACAGCGCCTAAAGTTGTGGCGAGTTCGCGAACTAAATCAATGGCTGACTGACTTGTTACTTCAGTAGCAGAAATTACCCACGGACGATCAACGAACAAATCGCCAAGCGCTGACTCTGGGCCTTTAACTTCTCTACCCGCCATTGGGTGGCCACCAACAAGTCGAGACTTGTCTGAATCTGACACGTCGTGCAATGAATTGAAAATCGAACCCTTGACGCTACTGACGTCGGTAATCACTGCGTGCGGTTGTGATGCAATGAGTTCCTTAATAATTCGAGCGACGACGGCTGGCGGTGTTGCGATAATTGCGAGATCAATATTTTCTGAACTATCCCAAGCGCGTGCTCCGCTTTTAGTAATTGCCGTTCCAAGAATCTGAGGATCAACGTCGGACAACACAACATGCAGTCCGTGATTGATGAGTCCTTGAGCAATCGAGGTGCCAATGAGCCCCGTACCGACCACCAGAATATTTTTGCCCTGTAACACGCAACCCTACTTACTGAGCAATATCTTGACGAAGTGCTTGCGCACCGCGCAGGTAAATGTGCTTAATTTCTGGACGAGGAATATCTGAGTTCACATGAACCATGATTCGCACTACCAGCGGCATCGCGCCTCGTACATCGATTTCTTGCGCGCAAATCAGTGGCACATCCGGTGCGATGAGTGTGCGCGCTGAAGCGGCTGGAAATGCACTGCGAATATCTGGTGTGGCGGTGAAAAAAACGCTAACAAGATCATCGTTGGTTAGGCCATTCTTTTCCAGAATGTCCGCCAAGAGTTCGACGACGGCATCTGTCATTTCGGCAACGTCATCTTGCGACAGGCACGTTGCTCCGCGGATTGCTCTCACAGTCATTAGTGAAGTCTAGAGCCCGACAGCAACGTACAACTTGCCCAACTCTGCATTGGCAACTTGGCGCAACTGACCCGTCTTGAGATTTGCGAGTTTCACAGGTCCCACTTGGACACGGACTAACTCAAGTACGGGGAATCCGAGGGCATCGCACAGCCTTCGCACGATGCGATTACGACCTTCGTGTATTTCAAGTTCCACAACCGTTGAGCTACGAGATTGGTCAATGACCCGGCATTTAGTGACGTCTACCGCCCGATCCTCAATGACAACTCCAGCCAGCGCATCTTTGACGGCGTATTTATCAAACTGTCCCTGAACCCGCGCCACATAAGTTTTCGAGATTCCGTAGGAAGGATGACCCAGACGCTGTGCGAGTTCTCCATCATTAGTGAGAAGTAACAGTCCTTCAGTGTCAGAGTCGAGCCGACCCACATGGAATAGTCGCTCCTCAATGTCACCAACAAAGTCCCCTACGCATGCCAACCCATGTGGATCCGACATTGCTGTAATAACACCCAGTGGCTTGTTAAAGGCGTAAACAACTTTTCCACTAGCTTGCGCAATCCGAACACCATCAATATGAATCACGCTGACATCAGGGTCTACTCGACTCCCGAGTTCGTCAACAACGACGCCGTCCACAGTGACTCGTCCTGCAGCAATAAATTCTTCGCATTTGCGACGTGAGCCAATGCCTGCGGCAGCAAGAACTTTTTGGAGGCGAACTTCAGGCATTACGACACTGTCAGATCGAGAACTTCTTCGACATTGTCTGGCATCGGTAGGTGCTCTGCAATTGGCGGCAGCTCAGAAAGTTCACGTAGGCCAAGACGTTCCAGGAAATAAGGTGTGGTGCGTAGGAGTAACGCACCCGTCTCGTTGTCATGTCCAAGTTCTTCGATTAATCCACGAGTGACAAGCGTGCGAACGACACCGTCAACATTCACACCACGAATCGCAGCAATGCGCGAGCGAGTTACGGGCTGACGATATGCAACGACTGCCAAGGTTTCAAGTGCTGCTTGCGACAAACGTGCATGCTGTCCGTCAAGAACAAATCGCTCAACAACGCCAGAGCAATTGTCGCGCGTCCAAAATCTCCAACCGCCACCAAATTCACGTAGATCAAACCCGCGACCTTGCACAGCATATTCTTGAGCTAAATCATGCAACGTCATCAAAACGTCATCTTCTGGCATGCGAGTAAGTGAAGCAAGTGTTGCCGTAGGTGTGGGCTCGTCTGCAACAAGCAGCAGTGCCTCGATAGCAGCTCGTAATGAGGGCGCACCAAGTCCGACCTCGGGTTCTTCTATTGTGACCGATTCAATTTCTTCGAAATCTGTGGCATTTTCAGTCATTCGGTGTTCCTTCTATCGTTACGTTGTCACGAAATTCTTGAACTTCAGTGGTGTCGAATTCATCAATCTCTCGCACGAGTTCAGCGGAATCATCGCCAACCCATCGCACATGTAATTCGCCCAGCGGAATTGGTTGATCAAATAACACAACACCATCTCGATAAATTTCCAGTAGCGCCAAGAACCGAGCAACCACCAGCAATGTCGTGTCACAATCGCGAGTGAGTTGGCTAAATGTTGTGCTGCCCAATCGGCGAAGTCGATCAACAATGATGGCAGCTTGTTCGCGCACTGATACGCGAGCCGCGTGAATGTGCGCAATGGAAATCACTTCAGGCAGTTTCGGCTCAAGCGCCCGCGCTGCCAGATTTGCAAAGTCATCTGGACCAAAGTTGAAAACTACTTCTGGGAGCAACTTCGCGAATCGGTCGTCAAGCCCCACCGTGCGAGGATGCATGCGCCCTGCAGTTTCAAGCCTGTGCTTGAAGTCCGCTGACATCTGCTTGAACGCTCGATATTGCAACAGGCGAGCAAGTAGTAGGTCGCGCGCTTCGAGAATTGCGATATCTTCTTCGTCTTCCACTTCCCCGCCAGGCAACAAACGCGCCGCTTTTAAATCAAGCAGCGTTGCGGCAATCACAAGAAACTCTGTTGCTTCATCAAGTGACCACGTGTCACCTGCTTGCTTGATGTATCCCAAGAAATCGTCTGTGACTTGATGCAGAGCAAGTGCGGTGACATCAAGTCGATGTTTTGCAATCAAAGAAAGCAAGACATCAAATGGTCCCGAATATTCTTCGAGTTGAACAATAAAAGAATCTGACATTTCCCCCGGCAACGCGGTGTCAGGCACAACAGGTGCCGGGGCGTTCATCAGTAAGTAACCGAGCCTTGCTTATTGAGTCGCTCTACAAGTTCCCAAGCAAGATTGCGATATGCCACAGCGCCAGCAGATGTTGGTGCCTGCTCGACAATCGACACACCCGCTTTTGTTGTTTCGGGGAACTTCACAGTACGACTAATTGTTGAATGGAAAACTGCTTCGCCAAAAAGTTCAAATACAGCGGTGATGGTTTCCCGAGTATGAAGCGTGCGCGAATCCACCATGGTAGGAAGAACGCCGTCAATCGTGAGTTTGTTATTCAACCGCTCTTGGACTTTAACGATTGTTTCTCGAAGCATTGCTACACCGCGAAGCGCAAAGAATTCGCACTCCATCGGAATGATGACGCCGTCCGATGATGTGAGTGAGTTGACAGTCAACAATCCCAAAGAAGGCTGGCAATCAATCAAAATAAAGTCATAGTCCGCTTTTACAGATTGCAGTGCGCGATCGAGTGCGTACTCGCGAGCAACTTCACCAGCAAGTCGAAGTTCGGCAGCGCTCAACTGAATGTTGGCAGGTAATAAATCCAGACCAGCCACAGAGGTTGGCATGACAACAGATGATGCAGGGACAGCTGTTGCATCCATCAACATGTCATAGACAGTTGGTCGCCCAACGAGTTCATCGTCACGCACTCCGAGACCAATTGACAACGACCCTTGCGGATCCATGTCGACCATCAGAACTTTTCGTCCTGCTTCAGCTAATGCAGCTCCAAGATTGATCGTTGTTGTTGTTTTACCAACGCCACCTTTTTGGTTACACATCGAAATGACATACGCAGGTCCATGTGACTTCTTGGGAGCAGGTTGAGGAAACTTCGGAATAGGTCGGCCAGTAATGCCAACCGGCACAGACGGATCATCGTTCACAATTGGGGTGACGGAAGCTCGGGTTTGCTCGGCCGCAAAATGGTCGGCCTCGAATGGCTGGCTCGTCACGTGTTGATCCTGTGGCATTGGAACGGTCATATCAAAAAGTCCTTCCGGCTGGTAGTCGCCGGGGAAGACACGACCAATTTTAGGATACGCCTGCTCTGCGGGAGATTCGGGTACCACTAACGCGAGTGTCCTACCGCGCCCTTGGATGACTTGTGGCGTAAACCTCACGCAATTGGTCTACTGTCACCATCGTGTACACCTGCGTTGTGGTCACAGAAGCATGACCGAGAAGTTCCTGCACAACACGCACGTCCGCTCCGTTTTCCAGTAAATGTGTGGCAAACGAATGTCGAAGTGTGTGCGGTGAGACTTTGCCTTCTAGGCCTGCTCGGGCTGCCACATCTTGCAGAATTGCCCACGCACTCTGGCGAGACAACCCACCGCCGCGGGCATTCAGGAAAACTATCGGCGTGCCCTTGCCGCCAGCCGCTAGTAACGGACGAGCACGCACAAGATATGCATCCAACGCTGCGATTGCCTTGCGACCAAGCGGAACAATGCGTTCCTTGTCGCCTTTACCTAAGAGTCGTAACACAGGGCGTTGCGTGTGCATGGACTGCAGATCATCGATTGTCAGGTTCATCAATTCAGAAATTCGTGCGCCAGTTCCGTAAAGCAACTCCACTAATGCGCGGTCTCGAAGTTCGAGTGGACCTAAATCCGTATCGCTATCTGCGCCAACGGCATCCAACATTTTTTGTACGTCAAACACTGACAATGCTTTTGGCAAACGTTTCGTAGGAGCTGGTGGCTTGACGCTTCGCGCCACGTCAGTCGTTGTAATTCCCTCGCGTGTGAGGAATGCGTGTAAACCGCGCACTGCAATAACGGTTCGGGATGCAGATGATGATGCCAGCGGTTCATGGCTTTCATCACCGGTGCGCAATGCGACCAAGAAGTCTGAAATCAAAGCTGATGCCACTAAACGTGGGTCATCACATTTTTTACTGTGACAATAATCTGCATAGCGTTTGAGATCTCGCCGATAGGCAGCTAACGAATTCTTGGCAAGCCCACGCTCAACAACTAAATGATCGAGGTAAGCCTCGACATGTCGTTCAAAGAGCGTGGGCACGCCATAAGACTAGGCCAGAGCGTCTACCAGAGGAAGTAACTCGTAACCGAAAGCTTCGGCCACTGCGGCATAAACAACTTTGCCGTCATGTGTGTTAAGGCCAAGTGCAAGGGCCTTGTCATCTTGGCAGGCCTTCTTCCAACCCTTGTTAGCAAGTGCAACTGCGTAAGGCAATGTCACATTTGTTAATGCGTAGGTTGAGGTATTAGGCACTGCACCAGGCATGTTCGCAACGCAGTAGAACACTGAGTTATGGACGGTGTAAGTCGGGTCCGCATGTGTTGTCGCGTGGGAATCTTCAAAGCAACCACCCTGGTCAATTGCGATGTCAACAAGGACAGATCCTGGCTTCATCTTTGACACCAATGCGTTCGAGACAAGTGTTGGAGCCTTCGCGCCTGGAATCAGGACTGCACCAATAACGAGATCTGCAGCCATGCACTCCTGCTCAATCGCGTATGCATTCGATGCACGCGTCTTGATGCGACCTTGATAAATCATGTCAATCTGACGAAGGCGAGGAATATTCAAATCCAAAATCGTGACGTCCGCACCCATGCCTACAGCAATTTGAGCAGCGTGCAAGCCGGAAACACCGCCACCGAGAACAACAACCTTCGCGGATGGAACTCCAGGTACTCCACCAAGAAGTACGCCACGTCCACCGTTTGCACGCATCAATGAGTATGCGCCAACTTGTGGAGCTAGACGACCTGCAACTTCTGACATAGGAGCTAGGAGCGGCAAAGAACGATCGGCAAGTTCAACGGTTTCGTATGCAACACCGGTTACGCCGGCCTTTAATAAAGCATCAGTGCATTTCTGCTCTGCAGCAAGATGCAGATACGTGAAAAGAAGTTGACCTTGGCGCATGCGTCCGTATTCGGCAGCGATTGGTTCTTTCACTTTCATAATCATGTCGCCGGTTGACCAGACATCATCCGCTGTAGGGAGAATCTTTGCGCCAGCTGAAACATATTCTTCGTTTGAGATTGAAGAACCTAAACCAGCGTCCTGCTCAATAAAAACTTCATGACCATTGCGGACAAGTTCGAGAACACCAGCGGGAGTAATCGCAACGCGGTATTCGTGATTCTTGATTTCTTTCGGGACACCGATTTTCATCGATCATGGCCTCTCGCACAAAGTGAGCCCCATTGCTCACCACCAAATACGGTAGTCCTAGTCAAGCAGAACTCAAAAACCGGATGGCAATTTCTCGGTTTTCACAAAGTGACAAGCCTTTACTTAGGACGTGGTGTAAAAATTCGATTGTTTTCGAGCAACGTGTCACGGGCTGGCCATTCTGCATCTGCGGGCCGAAGAGCTTGCGGCTGCGCAAGTGCAGTAAGCAAGGCTAAAGTCCCTGTCACTAGTAAGACATTGGTGACGCGCCCTGCGTGAATCGCCTCGAGGACTTCTGTAACAGGAACCCATTGGATTGGCATGTCTTGTTCTTCGTCATAACGTGCAGGTCGACCCTGCGGATGCTCGGTCAATCCTTGCGCCAAAAAGCATCGCAACATCTCGGTTGATCCACCTGGCGTATTAGCAAAGTCCACTAAGACATTCCACGTTGACGCGACATATCCGGTTTCTTCGAGAAGCTCGCGCTTGGCAGCATCTAACGCTGACTCGTCTGCAACATCGAGTAAACCTGCCGGTGGCTCCCACATTTTCATGCCCATGGGGTGCCGGTATTGGTTAACGAGTAAAAGGTCCGCATGCTCGTTGATTGCGATAATTCCGACAGCTCCGGGATGAACAACAAAGTCTCTGGTCATGGTGGCATCGTTATACGAAACCGTGTCACGACGCACATTCCAGACTCGACCCTCGAAGACATTTTCAGAGTCCATTACATCGAGAGCGACAACGTCATCGCCAATCATGATGATCGCGCAATAGCTGCTTCAATGAGACCGCGAAACAGCGGATGAGCACGTGTAGGACGCGAACGAAGTTCCGGATGCGCCTGAGTAGCAATGTAATACGGATGAACATCCACAGGGAGTTCTACAAACTCGACAAGGTGTCCATCAGGAGATGTTCCCGAAAACACCAGACCTGCTTCTTCCAACGGTGACCGATAATCATTATTCACTTCATAGCGGTGGCGATGACGCTCATCAACGAGCAAGCTGCCATAGACACGTTCGGCCGTACTTCCGGACTTCAATGCAGCTTGGTACAGACCCAATCGCATCGTGCCACCCATTTCGCGTTCCCCAGAAACAACATCGCGTTGGTCTTGCATTGTTGAAATAACAGGATTCTTAGTATCGGGTTCAAACTCCGCAGAGTTGGCATCAGCGATTCCAAGTATGTTGCGCGAGTATTCAATCACCATGCATTGCAGGCCCAGACACAGGCCAAGCGTAGGAATCTTGTTTTCGCGAGCAAATTTCAGTGCGCCAAGTTTTCCTTCAATGCCGCGCACACCGAAACCACCAGGAACGCACACCGCATCAACATCACCTAAAGCCTGTCGAGCGCCTTCGGGTGTTTCGCAATCATCCGAAGCTACCCAGCGAATGTTCACCTTCGCATTATTTGCGAATCCACCAGCACGTAAAGCTTCAGTCACCGAAAGATATGCATCAGGTAGGTCGATGTACTTGCCTACTAGCGCAACAGTCACGGTGTGAACGGGGTTATGAACGCGCTTGAGTAACTCGTCCCACGTAGTCCAATCAACATCACGGAATGGAAGTCCGAGTCGTCGCACAACATATGCATCGAGACCTTCGGCGTGCAGAACTTTAGGAATGTCATAAATACTTGGAGCGTCAACCGCAGAGACAACTGCTTCTTCGTCAACGTCGCACATCAGAGAAATTTTGCGTTTAATTCCACTTGGTACAGCACGATCAGCACGTAACACAATTGCATCAGGTTGAATACCAATGCTCCGCAAGGCTGCAACCGAGTGCTGAGTTGGCTTCGTTTTTAGCTCACCGCTCGGTCCGATGTAAGGAAGCAACGAAACGTGTAAATAGAAAACATTGTCGCGTCCAACTTCGTGACGCACTTGGCGCACGGCTTCAAGAAACGGTAATGACTCAATGTCGCCAACAGTGCCACCAACTTCAGTGATGACAACGTCTACGTCATCTGTTCCCATTGCAAGAATGCGAGATTTAATTTCGTTCGTGATGTGGGGAATCACTTGAACGGTGTCACCGAGATACTCACCGCGGCGTTCCTTCGCAATGACGGTTGAATACACCTGACCAGTCGTGACATTCGCAAAACCATGCAAGTCGCGATCCAGGAAGCGTTCATAATGGCCGATGTCAAGGTCAGTTTCAGCACCGTCATTTGTCACAAAAACTTCACCATGTTGAAAAGGATTCATAGTTCCCGGGTCAACATTTAAATAAGGATCGAGTTTTTGCATAGTCACTCGAAGTCCGCGAGCTGTTAAAAGATTGCCCAAACTTGAGGCGGTAAGACCCTTACCTAAGGAAGATGCGACGCCACCCGTGACGAAAATATGTTTCTGATTACCCACGGGAGACCAGACTATCGTGAGGCAACTCCACCGAGCTTCA
Source organism: Actinomycetota bacterium (assembly GCA_947448865.1). Classification (GTDB taxonomy): domain Bacteria; phylum Actinomycetota; class Actinomycetes; order S36-B12; family UBA5976; genus UBA5976. Next base: position 1,426 of record CANFOW010000040.1, on the reverse strand, counting down.
CCGCCCGTTGCCTCAGCGTGGCGAATGAGTCAGACGGCTAAAAAATCGTCTACAGGCTGGCTTTGAAATCAGATGCCAGAGCAAGTAGTTCTTCCGCTAACTGCGTTCCGGCTTGCGATTGGGTCAGCCCAGCAAGCATGCGCGAAATTTCCGTGACTCGCGCATCGCCAGTGACTTGGCCAATTGATGAAGAATGCACTTGCTCGTCGGCTTCACGCGCTACAACAAGGTGCTTATCTCCAAAAGCCGCTACCTGTGGCAAGTGCGTAACAACCACAACCTGCGAAGTGCGGGCCAGATGCGCCAGTCGCTTTCCGACTTCCACAGCAGCCGCGCCACCCACCCCAGCATCTACTTCGTCAAACACGAACGTGCCTATGGGGTCAGCAGACGCCAACACAACTTCAACGGCCAACATGATTCGACTCAGCTCTCCACCCGAAGCACCTTTTGCAATCGGTACTAACGGCGAATCTGGACGGCTCACCAGCCCAAGCGTGATGTCATCCGCGCCATAGAGCCCTAACTCGGTTTCCGCAATTGAAAATTCAACTCGTGCCCCAGGCATAGCTAAGCTCTCTAGCTCCTGGCTGACTTTGTGAGCGAAATCGTGCGCTGCTTTTTGACGAGCAGCCGTTAAATGCCCTGCTTTGACACGAGCATCGTCTAGCACTGCCGACAACTCGGCACGCAAATCGTTTATCGCTTCATCGCCACCGGAAAGTTGAGCTAACCGAGAACGATTTGTTGTCACCCATTCGATGAACTCTTCAAGAGTGTCAAAGTCTCGACTGGCTTTTCGCAATGCGGCTCGTCGGGTTTCCACGTAATCAAGTCTTGCTGGCGATGCATCAATCGCATCTACATACGCGGCTACATCAGCCGCAACGTCGGCAGCTAACACTTCGACTTCACGCACCCGCGATACTAAATGCGTAAGCGCTGCATCGTGGGCCTGCTCACGTTCAAGTGACTTACGCGCGAGTGACAACAGCGATAACACATGTGGTTGATCGGCGTCATCTCCCTCTAACGAGGCAACTGCGGCAATCGATGCTGCATAGAGAACTTCACTATTACCTAGGCGAGATGCTTCATCATCTAGAGCATCTAGCTCATGCATTTCAGGTTTCAGTTTGTCGAAGGTGGCAATATGACGATTGAGTTTTTCAAGTTCGCGTTCACGAGCTGCTTCATCGAGAGTGAGATCAGAAATCTCTTGACGTAACTGTTGAGCACGTGACCACAACTCTTGATAGTCGTGCAGAACACTTAAAACTGATGTTGAACCAAAGCGATCAAGAATTATGCGTTGTTGGCTCGCCTTAGTTAAACGCAACTGCTCACTTTGACCATGCACCGCAACGAGCTGTTCGCCTAAGTCACTGACAACAGAACTCGGAACTGAGACACCGCCAATAAACGA
>CANFOW010000039.1 GCA_947448865.1 Actinomycetota bacterium | reverse complement strand
GAGGTGAAGCGCTCCAGTCGGAGTCGCCTGCACTCCACGGCGTTGTTGGGACAGAACGTGAGCGAACAAACTTTGCTGAAGCCATGAGGCGAGTGTATTGACAGAAAGACAGGCGTACTATCAAAAGAGGAGAGTGACTCGGGAATGAAGAAATATTCGGCTCTAATTGTTCCTGTTGTTTTAGTTCTCGCAGGTTGTGCTAACGGCTCTGAAATCACCTCATCTGCGACACCGACCCCTTCAATCAGCAGCTCTCCGGATGCCACTGCGCAAGTCGCTTTGTACTACGTAGGGGATACACATGCGGGATTTCGCCTGTACAAAGAGGTCTCGACAGTTCCGCTCGATGCAACGGGAGACTTGGGACGTAGCGCATTGGCCGCTTTAGTTTCGCAAGACACAGTGGCTACAGATCCTGATTACACAAATTTGTGGGGAAATGGGTCGGTTATTAATTCTGTGACTGTGACTTCTGGTGTAGCTGTCGTTGATGTGACCATTGCGCATCTCAATGTTGGTGCTGAAACAGAAATGCGAGCCATTGATCAGTTGGTGTGGACACTGACCGAAAATGACAAGGCAATCACGTCAGTCACTTTTACATCACAAGGAAAAACACTCGAAACGTTTGCTGGTCATGTAGATGCGACAAAGCCGTTCACCCGTGAAACAGATTATGAAGTTCTCGCATCTGTGTGGATCGATGACATTCCTATCGGAGCAAAGCGCGTCACGGGAACAGCTTGCACATTTGAAGCAGGCGTTGCCTGGAAGTTACTGCAAGGTACAAGCGTGATCATGCAGGATTACACGACAGCGCAAAGTGGATGCCCAATTCGTGGAACATGGTCCGTGACTCTTCCTGAATTAGATCCCGGAAAGTACACGTTCGTTGCTATGGACTTAAGTGCCGAGGATGGAACTGTAAGTCAACAGGATTCAAAAGACTTCGTTGTTCAATAACTGAGATGCTTGCGCGACGTCTGCACGTCGACCTTCATGAAGTGATTGAAGAGTGACGATCATGAAGCGCTTCACGACTGACGAGAATTCGGTGTTATTGAAAATCTGCTGGTGAGCGATCCCAGTTACCAGTAAGCAACGCATTGAGGTCGCCTGCTGTTCCGCTGAATACATCAACGTCGAGATGAAGTCGGGCACTTCCTGCATTACTGAAGCACATCGTCGCGTCGGCAGGACAACTTTGACCACTAGCTGGCTTCCATGGAATTCCAAATAACTCGCGATCTCCGGTGTTTGTGTACTGCCAAAAAGTCCATAGCAAATTGCAGCCAGGCTTTGTCCATGCTGTGGCATAACACGTTCCAGACTGGTAAGACTTTTGGCCAACGACAACCGCTGGATCAGCAGGATCTCCGGGCTGGGCCATCCAAAGATGCATCGACTGCAAAGTCGTAAGCGTCGTTGGATCAGACAACGTAAAACGATCTTGCATAAATGAACGGTACGAATAAATCATCGGTTTGCGTTGCGTCAATTCGAGCATCGTCGAGTACCACGTTGTGGTCCACAAACTAATTGATGCGTCAGTGATACTTGAACTCACACCTTCGATATCTAAGACATAAGGCAAGGTGCGTCCGTCGTAGCCGCCTAATTCAGCAAGTCGATCCGCAGCAGTATGTGCTTGAGCTATAGCTGAATCCGTAATTGCTTTCGACGTTTGCTCGGGAGTAGCACCAACGACTGGCGTTGGTAATTTCGCCATGTGGTAATAGCCGCGAATCATGCCAGCATCGAGAACGCCTTGTGCATCCGCAAGCACATAGCTTCGAGCAAGGGCATCTTCACCCGAAGATCCGTCAGACGCTTTCATGATGACGAACGCAGTTCCTGCTGTCGCCATCTTGGCAAAATTAATGAGGTGCCCGGAACTATGTTGCCAACGTGAAATGTCGACACCTAGGATGCGATTGCCTGGACCCGCAGCCACAATCTCAGCGCCCGGTAACACGGTGGAGGATTGCACGGCAGACTTTTTCTTTCCGACCACAGCTCGTACTTGAAACGATGTAACTGACACAGGAACGTGAATTTTTGCTTTCCATGCGCCTTTGGAATTGGATTTTGTGGAGGCTAGTTTCTTCCAGCCCGTGTCCGATAAGTAATCAATGCGTACCGTCTTGCCACGAAGTGAGCGACTCACTGATCCTTTGAGCGTGACGGATTGTCCCGCGAAAAGAGTTGGTCGCATAGATGTGACTTTGACTGTGGGAGCGACCGCCTCAACTGCCGACATGCTTGTCAGAGTCAGACTCGATGCAATCGCAATGGCAGAAGCCAGGCGGATTGCGTGGGCGGGGAACTTCACACTTTTACTGTAAAACAGGAAACAACCGACCCCCGCCATAACAGGCACGCTTGGCTCAATCTTGGACAAATGTAGTGATGTATTTGATACAAAATCTCCGATGAACTCCAAGCATTTGCCTATTAGAGTGACATCTATTAGGTGACCGTCGCTCTATGTGTAGAAAGCAGTTCCATGCGCATCAATAATTCCGACAAGAAATTCCTGAATCTTTCGCAAGACTTTGTGACGCTTAAAGCGCCAGAACTTGATTCACCTCCAGCACAACGCTTGCCGGAAGTCATCGAGACAGTGTCAAACATGTTGCTCGACATCGAAGCGAATGGCATTGATGCAGTCATCAAGTACGCCCGCACACTCGACAAGTGGGAAGGCAATGACTTCGAACTCAGCGCGGCTGACCTTGCAAAGACTGGTGACAGCCTGAGTCCCGAACTTCGTCTCGCACTTGAAACCGGTGCATCGCGAACACAAGCTTTCGCGCGTGAACAGCGCAAGCACCTTGTTGACTTCGAAGCGGAACTAACTCCTGGTCTGATCACCGGCCAGAAGTACATTCCGATTGAACGCGTTGGCGCATACATGCCAGCGGGTAACTTCCCAATTCTTGCGAGTGCATTTATGACCGTTGGCGTGGCCAAGGTCGCAGGCGTTCCTATGGCGATGGCATGTACTCCGCCAATGTCGCCGACCGGTGGCGACAGCGCAGTGTTGTATTCGGCATACCTGTCGGGCGTTGACCGCACATTCATCGTAGGTGGCGTGCAAGCACTTGCTGCAATGACATTTGGACTGCTTGGCGAAAAGCCTGTCGACATTTTGGTTGGCGCAGGTAATGCGTATGTGACGGAAGCTAAGCGTCAGCTCTTTGGTCGTGTTGGAATCGACTTGCTCGCTGGACCATCAGAAGTTGCAGTGATTGCTGACGAGTCTGCTGATCCAGTCATCGTGGCCGCTGACCTTCTTGGTCAAGCCGAACACGGTAAGCAGTCGCCAGCATCGCTTGTTACTACATCGCGTGAACTTGGTGAAGCAGTAATCCGCGAAGTGGAAAAGCAGTTGCTCACACTGTCAACCGAATACATTGCAGGACCGGCATGGCGTGACTATGGAACTGTGTACGTTGCAGCGACTCCAGATGATGCCATTGAGATCATGAACTTCTTGGCACCAGAACATCTTGAAGTGATCACTAAGGATGACGATTACTACCAGGCTCGATTGACTAACTACGGATCGTTGTTCATCGGCCCTTGGTCAACCGTTGCTTACAGCGATAAAGGTATTTCAGGCACAAACCACGTGCTGCCAACAGGTGGTGGAGCGAAGTATTCCGCTGGCATGTCTGTTGGTCGCTTCTTGAAGCCACTGACTTACCAAAAGTCTGTTAAGTCAGCCACGATGTCGCTTGCTCCACACGTATCGGCAATTGCTGGTTACGAAAAGATGGAAGCGCACAAGATTACAGCTGATCTTCGTATCGAACGCTTGTAAATAATTACTTAACCCCAAATGGAGTGGCGCCGTTACAAGGTGCCACTCCATTTGTGTGTTCGGTGTTTGTTCCGCTGTTGGCGTAGGTTTCTGGTTCTGCGTTATCAGTTCGTTACCGATAAACTCGGGTGTTTGCGAAAAAGGAGATTTATGACTACCGACGTCCAACAAGCCCAAGAAAACCAAGCCCTCGATCCCAACCGCTGGAAAGCACTTGGCGTTATTGCCATTGCTCAGCTGATGGTCGTTCTCGATGCCTCAATCGTGAACATTGCACTGCCACACCTGCAGAAAGACCTCGGCATCACAGATGCCAATCGTCAGTGGGTAGTCACTGCGTACACACTCGCATTTGGCGGGTTACTTCTACTTGGTGGACGTATTTCCGACTTCTGGGGACGCAAGCGTGCATTCCTCACTGGTTTGCTCGGCTTCGCGCTGGCTTCCGCAGTCGGCGGTATTGCCCAGACTCAAGGTCAGCTTTTTGCCGCACGCGCCCTTCAAGGTGTTTTTGCAGCGTTATTGGCACCTGCGGCTCTCTCACTTATTACGACCACATTCACAGACTCAAAAGAACGCGCTAAGGCGTTCGGTGTTTATGGCGGTTTGTCCGCAGGTGGCGCGGCAATTGGCCTCATCGTAGGCGGACTGCTGACTGAATATGCGTCATGGCGTTGGTGCCTCGGCGTTAATGTGCCAATTGCGATTTTGGCGTTTGTGCTTGCACTTCCGAATGTTCATGAAAGTCGAGCAACCGGTGACACTCGTTATGACATCCCAGGTGCTGTGACATCAACACTTGGATTAGTTGCGCTTGTTTACGGAATTACTAAAGCTGGATCGGATGGCTGGAAGTCAACGACTGCACTTGAATGCTTCGCGCTTGCTGCTGCCATGTTGTTGGCTTTTGTTGTTATCGAACGTCGCACAAGCCACCCGTTGCTTCCGACTCGCATTCTGACAGAACGCAATCGTGGCGCAAGCTTCTTGACCTCATTCATCGTGGGTTCGGGCTTGTTTGGAATGTTCTTGTTCCTATCGATTTATTTCCAAGGAATTTTGCAATACTCACCAATTAAAGCTGGACTTTTGTTCCTTCCGTTCTCGGTCGGAGTTGGAATTAGCGCTGGCGCTGCATCTCAGCTGTTGCCAAAGTTTGGTCCACGTTTCGTCTCATTTGGCGGGCTTGTCATGGCTGCGTTCGGAATGTTGCTTCTGTCTAAACTCACTCCAACGAGTGAATACTTGACGCACATTCTTCCTGCAATGTTGGTCATCAGTTTGGGTATGGGATTGGTATTCGTTCCACTTTCGGCAACGGCCTTGTTCGGTGTTGGTAATCACGATGCAGGTGTTGCATCTGCAGTGCTTAACACCAGCCAGCAAATCGGTGGCGCACTCGGTACCGCATTGCTGAACACGATTGCCACCACGGCAACGACGAATTACTTAATCGATAACCAGATTGCACAGCCAGACTTCATGCAGATTGCTCAGGCACTGACGCATGGCTTCACGCATGCATTCCTCTGGAGCGCAGCGATTATTGCTGTAGGTGCCATTGTGTGGGTCTTGATGATCACAGCAGATAAGGACACCCTGGCTGCTAACGATGCACCTGGTGCTCACATCGGCTAAGCACGTAATCACGTAAGGTCTGTGGGCTCTCACTTCGGTGGGAGCCCACGGCGTTTCCATCTCGAGTGGGAGTGATGGGAATGAAATTCGCTAACAACACAACGTGGTTCATCAGACAAGAGTGCAAGTGGTTGGATTGAGTCATGACAATTCGAGTAGCCGTTATCGGATATGGACTTGCAGGCCGCGGCATTCATAGCCCTCTCATAAGTGCGGTCGACGGCATGCAAGTAACTAGCGTCGTCACCTCTAATCCACAGCGGGCGCAACAGGCACAATCTGACATTGCGGGCGTCACTGTTTTCCCCACCTTTGACGATGTGCTGGAACAGGCTCACGACCATGACCTTGTCGTGATTGCTACAACAAACTCGTCGCACGTCCCGTATGCACTAGTGGCACTCGAACGTGGATTACATGTTGTCATCGACAAACCGATGGCCGGCACCCTCGCGCAGGCGCAGGCAGTCTTTGCAGCCGCCGAGAAGGCTGATCGCACCGCAACTGTATTTCACAACCGTCGGTGGGATGGAGACTTCCTGACTGTGAAGGGCCTTGCAGAAACTGGGCAACTTGGAAAAGTCGTGACGTTTCAATCTGGATTCGAACGATATCGTCCTGAGTTGACTGGTCGGTGGCGTGAAACAGGTGGACCAGAAGAACTGCCTGGTCTGTTGTTCGATTTAGGTTCGCATCTCGTAGATCAAGCTATTCAAATCTGGGGACCTGTTGTGCGAGTACTCACGCACGCACGCAGTGTGCGAGACGTGACAACTAGCGATGATGACACACTCATTTTGCTTGAGCATGGTTCGGGCGTAACAAGCGAGCTACATGCAACAGTATTTGCGGCCGAGCCAGGTCCGCGATTCCGAGTGCTTGGTAGTGCAGGCACTGCGACAATTTTCGGACTCGATGAGCAAGAAGGTGACCTCGGAAAAGGCCACACGCCACGCGATGAGCATTGGGGTAGTACCCGTCGGGTTGTCACCGTATGTGGAGGCGATGGGCAAGTGTTTGAACACCGAGTCGAGTCCGGTCAATGGAATGTGTTTTATGAATCCGTGCATCAGGCGATTACGACCCAGGCTGCTATTCCGGTTTCGCCGATGAGCGTGCTTCAGACAGTGGCCACACTTGAAGCAGCCGTGAAATCAAATGCGCTTCGTGCCTGGGTTGATGTTCCACACATTAACTAGTGAGTATTTCTAAACCTGGCATGCGCTAATACGCAAGCAACCAAAAAGCCCGAGCCAATTGTGACTCGGGCTTTTTAGTGTGGAGGAACTATGCGCGTACGGTGCCGGCACCTGAACGCTTACGACTCAATGCATCGATTGTTGCCGCCAGAGTAAGTACAGCTCCAGTCACCAACAAGTTAACGCCAGCAGGGAACTCCAAAAGTCCCAAACCGTTTTCGATAATCGCGATGACTAGCGCACCGATAGCAGCGTTCGCCAAGCGACCACGACCACCAAACAAACTCACACCACCAACGACTGCTGCAGCAACACCGCTGAGGACAATCTGGCGACCAGCTGTTGCCTCAACGCCACCCAGACGGCTGACGTGAAGCAAGCCGGACAAGCAGGCAAGTGTTGAGGTGATGATGAAAGCGGTAATGCGAACCCGTGCCACCTTGATACCAGCACGACGCGCAGCTTCTGCGTTTCCGCCTACTGCATACAGATGACGACCAAATCGTGTGCGATCTAAAAAGAACGTTCCGATTGCAAGAACTACGACAGTGATTGGGATAACGATTGGCACACCGGCGATGATTTTGATGTCTGATTGGCTGCGATTCATATTAAGCACGCTGATTACTCCGCTGCCAATGACGATCATCGAACCAATTTTGAGAATGAGCAATCCGATCGGGCGATTTGTAAGACCCGCACGTGCGCGACGACTGCGATCCCAAAGGCCAAGGATAGTTGTGAAAATAACTGAGACAATCAGGAAAATCCAGCCATTGATGGCAGGAAGACTCTCGTTCATAATTGCCTGAATCGCAGGAATTTCAACGCGAAGTTGGCCACCTGCGTGCAAGATGACGACCTGTAGTCCTTGGAAACCTAAGTAAAAACCCAAAGTGACCACGAACGAAGGCACGCCAATGCGTGCAACGAAGAAACCAAGCGTGAAGCCTGTAAACGCACCAAATGCAAAACCGATGAGCAGCGCAAGAATCCAGTTCATGCCGCCGTGTGACAGCACGTAGAAAATCGCCATAGCAACACCAGCGGTCACACCGGCTGACAAATCGATTTCAGCAAGAAGCAAAACGAAGACAAGTGCCGATGCCAAAATCGTCAGCTCGGCAGCCTGAACGAAAAGGTTCGCAAAGTTAAGTGGCGTGAGAAATGACGGACTGGCAAACGCAAAAAGAATGGACAAGGTAACCAAGCCTGCGATTGCAGGAAGTGCGCCCATTTCGCCACCGCGTACTCGATTGAAGTACGAAGAAATTTGGTCGCGCATTGTGCCTTCGTGGCCTGTAGCTAATGATGTTTGTTCCATAATTAGGCCTCCGCTCCTGCGGTGCGTGCACCGGTAATGAATTCAACGACTTCGGTATGCGTTGTGTCCTTAGTAGCCACATCGGCAACCATGTGTCCAAGGTAAAGAACTGAAATGTCATCGCACACCGAGAAAACATCTGCGAGGTTGTGACTAATGATGATGACTGCCACACCGGAATCAGCCAGACGTCGCACCAGTTTGAGAACCTGCTCCGTCTGAGCAACACCGAGTGCGGCTGTTGGTTCATCAAGGATCACGAGCTTTGCTTTACGAAGTACGGAACGCGCAATGGCAACTGTCTGACGTTGACCACCGGAAAGGCTAGATACTTTTTGGCGAACTGACTTTACAGTGCGCACTGACAAACTTTGGAGTGCCTTTGCTGCTTGAAGTTCCATAGTTGCTTCTGACAAAGTTCCGCGACTGGTTTCTTCACGGCCAAGGAACATGTTTTGCACGATGTCGAGGTTTTCGCACAGTGCTAAATCTTGATACACGACTTCAATGCCAAGGTTGGATGCTTGGCGTGGTGTGTGGATTTGAACGATTTCGCCATCAAAGCGAATCTCGCCGCCATCGAATGGCTGAACTCCAGCGAGCCCCTTAATCAAGGTGGACTTACCAGCACCATTGTCGCCGAGTAGGCCGGTCACTCGACCGCCGTAAGCCTTAAAGTCGACGTCTTTGAGAACATCAACGGGACCGAAGCTCTTCGCAACTCCGCGAAGTTCGATTACTGGATCTGTCATGGCGCACTCCATTTGGTGAAACGTGATATGTGCAAATTTAGATGAAAGAAAGGCTCCCGTCCGAGTGATAGGCCAACTCGAACGGGAGCCTTCTAGTTATTTCTTACTGAATGCCGTACTTGGTACAAGCAGCTGCAACGTCAGCAGTACATAGGTCTGCTGCCTTTGCGTCGCCTGCGGCAACTACGTCCTTAACCTTGTCTGCGCCAACCAAGATTGGATCAAGAGCAAGGAATGGTGTGCCATCATCAAGGGTCTTAGCCATTGTTGGCTTTTCACCATTGAGGATCTGGATAGCAAGCTTGGAAGCGGCATCTGCCTCAACCGTGAATGGCTTGTATACAGTTGCGGTCTGCTTGCCCAAAAGGACATTCTGAAGACCAGCTGTTGAAGCATCTTGTCCGGAAACAGGTACGGTCAGGCCGTTCTTGTCCAGGATTGTGATGATGTTTGCAGCGTTGTTGTCGTTTGGAGCTAGAACAGCGTCAATCTTGCCCTTGAGCTTGGTGAACGCCTGCTCGAATTCGGTTCCAGCTGTTGGGCCATCCCAAGTTCCAGCCATGTCGAATGCGGACTTTGCGCCAGCTGCAGTAAGAACTGAAACTGCACCGTCGTAGAACATCTTGGCATTGCCATCGGCTGGGTCTCCAGCTGAGTAAACGATGCTTGCTGTCTTTGGATCCTTGCCAGCAGCGGCTAGACCATCAAGGATGGACTGTCCCTGCATTTCGCCAACACGTGTGTTGTCGAAGGATACGTAGTAGTCAGCGCCAGCAATTGGGCGGTCGTAAGCGATAACTGGGATGCCTGCAGCCTTAGCCTTGGTGGTTACTGCTACGCCAGCGCCCTGGAAATCAACTAGCAACATAACGCCACAACCCTTGCTCATCTGCTGATCAGCGATTGTTGCGTACTTTGCGGTGTCTGACTGTGCGTTCTGGATGTCAGCTTCGAAGCCAGCAGCGGTAAGCGCTGCTTCAAGTGCTGGACGGTCGCCTGGTTCCCAACGGGTTCCTGAATCGGCGTCTGGAAGAATGATGCAAGCGCGCTTTGCAACAGCTGGTGCTGAAGTAGCGGCGGTATCACTCTTTGAGCTACACGCGGTTAGTGCAAGTGCACTTACTGCGAGGATGCTCAGTGAGATCTTTGAAAAGCTTCTCATGTGAACCTTCCTGAATGAATGCTGCTCCACACTGGTGCAGGCAGCGTGCCCGATATGGGCATAATGTAAATGTTATTTGAAACAACAAATTAAAGACGACCAAAATAGCCGTTTTTTGACTACGTTTCGGTAACAAATAACAGTTTGCAACAGGCAAGATAGGACAGTGCCGATGGAAAAAGACCCTCGTGGGACTCCTGAGACCACTGTTGCGACCTCGGATGCCAATGTCATCCCACTTCGGGGGGCAAACCGTGAAGACGGACATATCCAAAACCTGTCACTGATGTTGCGCTTAGTGCACCGAAACGGCGCAATTAGCCGGGCGGACTTAACCCGGATTTCGGGTCTCAACCGATCAACTGTGTCTGCGTTGGTGGCCGAGCTTGGTTCAGCCGGGCTTGTCATTGAGCAGGAACCTGCTGCGGCAACCTCTGTGGGACGTCCGAGTCTTATGGTGACGCCACACCCACACATCGCCGCTTTAGCCTTTAGCCCCAGACGTCGGGCAGCCACAATGTCAGCCGTCGGGATGGGTGGCACGATCATCGCATCGGTGTCACACACCTTTAAGGGGCTTCCTGACCCATACGAAATGGCAGTGATTGCTCGTGACATGCAATCTGACTTGTCTAAGCGCCTTCCCGCAGGTTTGAGGCTCGCGGGTATTGGCGCTGACCTACCTGGCCAGGTCAACATTGATTCGGGTTATGTCACCTATTGCGAGCAACTTGATTGGGTTGATGCGCCGTTTGTTGAGTTCCTTCAACGCACAACAGGTCTTCCCGCCTACATCGACAACAACGCGAACTTGGCTTGTGCAGCAGAGCGCGACTTCGGTGCTGGTCGTGGCTTTGAAGACACTGTCTATCTATATGGTGGCGAAGGCGGCGTCATCGGCGGCGGCGTCGTGATTGGTGGGCGGCTGCTTCGAGGATCCGCTGGCTACGCGGGTGAACTTGGCCATATGCGAATTTCGGACATTCGTAATGAAGACACGTCGGGGCTGCGCGGGACTCTCGAAGCGTTGGTTCGTCGCGAAGACTTGATTTCGGCATTGCGCATTCAATCTGCTGATGATGACGAACTCAATAAGTTACTGTCCACTTCCAAGAATCCACGGGTACTCAAAGTGATGCAACAACAAATTGAGTACCTGGCTGTGGGCATTTCCAACCTGGTAAATATTTTTAATCCACAAGCAGTTCTGCTGGCCGGATTTTTGTCTGCGTTGTACGAAGCGGATGATTACCGATTGCTTAGCCAGATTCGAGCAGGCTCAATTACTGGTGCACGAGAACGCGTGATGATTCGTACTGCAAGTCTCGGTGGTGCAGGTCTTGCGGTGGGTGCGGCGGAACTAGCCTTTGCGCGCTTATTGCGTGAGACCACAGCTTTTGAACTCGTTGATCTCGAAGCAGTTATTTAGCTCGCGCAATTGAGCATACGAATAGGAAAAATTCTGTCCCTGATGAATGGTGGAGTCTTTACTGCCTAGTTGTTCTTAGTGCACTCACCAGTGAGCGCTAAGTGAGTCACGAAGCGTTAGCTGCACTCTTTCGAGTATCACGCACTAATCCCCAAGGCCAAAACGCTTGTGACCCAGCAAGCATGCGCTCAAGGAAACCTGCGTATGAAGATTCCGTTAACCAACTTGCTAAGAAAATTAGCGACAAGGCACCAAGGAATAGTGCGCCAAACCAAGAGCCTTTTGACGAAAGCATCCATGGAGTCGTTAGCTGCTTGCGCATTGCAAGTAATGGCCAGACCGACATGGCAGCGAATGAGATCGTGGCAATTGTGGTGTGGGCAGGTGAGTGTTCGGCAACACTGGGAAGCGGAGCGAACGCCACAGCAACTATTGCGGCACCGCCAACACCAAGTGCGATACGTCCAGGCATTGCAGCATTGCGCAACCCGCTGGCCGAAATGATGTGGCAAATACCCGTGAGAACAAAGACTGCGGTCATGAAGACTTTCGTTGGCGCATCGCCGGCAGCTAGTTCGCTTATTGTCTGACGCATTGGGTCGTAGGCAGACCACGATGATTCAGCAATAGTCCAACCACCAATCAAAATGATGGGGGCTAAGGCGCTTGAATACTTGGCACGTTTTGCAATGTCGCTCATAAGTACTCAGTCTAAGGACAATTTGTGTCGAGGCTCCTGACTTGAGTAGGTGCTGAGCCGACTGCATGCAAAACTGTATGCAGTCAATAGGCTTAATGAGTCAGCCGATGCCGTTCTGTTTGGGATTGATTGATTAAGGATTTGGCCCTATCGAAAGAGGAAGTCCGTGAAACTAGGTTTTGTTGGAGTCGGCGCTATTTCTGCGGCAATGGTCGATGCGCTTAAGACGGGTCCTCGTGCAAACGACGTAGAGATTGTGTTGTCTCCGCGCAACAGTGAACGTGCTTCACGCCTTGCGTCAACGTATTCCGGAGTCACTATTGCGGCCGACAACCAAGCAGTTGTAGACGCCTCAGATTTCGTATTCATTGGCGTACTTCCGGGCCAAATTACAGATGTCTGTGGTGAACTCTCGTTTCGCGCTGATCAAACAATTGTGAGCCTGATTGCTGGTATGCCGCCATCAACGGTTGCGACACTTGTTGCTCCAGCGACCACGGTGTGCCAGATGATTCCATTGCCTGTCATCACTATGCATGCTGGACCATTAGTTATTTGCCCAGGCAATCCAGAAATCGTGGATCTCTTCGAAGGCTGCGGCGAACTCATTGTTCTCGAAGATGAAGCTCACATTTTTATTTTGAGTTGTACGTCTGCTTCGATGTCGTCATTCTTCCAGTATCAGAACACGGTGATTGATTGGTCGGCAAAAGTCGGACTCCCGGAAAACATTGCGCACATGTATTCAACATCGCTATTCAAAGGCCTTGCTACTGAAGCCATGAACACCGCGTTTGAGCACCTACCCGAGATGCCGGTAGAACATGAAACTCCTGGTGGTCTCAATGCTCACATTCGCTCTTCGCTGATGAGTGCTGGAATGTTTGAGGAATTGGAAAAGCAACTCGATCACATTTACATCACACGCAATCGCACGAAGAAAGCGGATTAGTTCACACCGCGAATTCAACGATAGGCGCAGAGATCCAGACCTCACGCGTTGTGCTGAAAACCTGATTTCGCAATCACGCCAGGCTTGAGTCGATCGTTGTCGCCGTAATCCGTATCGGCATGAAATTGCAATCGCGGCTCGTTGTCGATGTTATGCAGTTTTGCGCGCCATCCCGAGAGCGCCTCTTCGCGTTCACTGTCTGACATTTTCGCGGGCATAAATACAAAGTAAGGTTCGACAACGTCGCATCCGGTGTAGCGGAAAACACCATTATTAATTGGCCAAAGTGTGTCGAATAGTGAACCGTCAATTCCGTCGGGTGCATAGGTGTCAGCAGATGTACCAGTAGTGACGCAGATCAAGCCGAGTTTTCCGCGCAGCATCCCCGTGTCATATTTGCGACCTGTGTAATAGGCGAAGCCGCGAGCCCACACGCGATCTACCCAGCCTTTGAGAATGGCTGGCATGCCAAACCACCACAACGGGAATTGGAAAATAATGAGGTCAGCCCACATCACTTTTTCTTGTTCGGCTGTTACATCGGCGGCTTGTGCGCCGACTTCAACGGCATACGTTTGCTCATGCGCGACATGGAACTGTTCGACGTTGTTGCGTTGTTCGAAATCGTCTTCATCTAAAACGGCCTTGAACTTCATCGCATACAAATCGCTGAGTTGAACATCATGTCCATCGGCGGTCAGTTGCTCGATTGCGCTCTGAGTTAGAGCAGCATTGAACGACTTGTTGTCTGGATGGGCATGAACAATAAGTACGCGCATGCGATTACTTTTGGGACTGACGAATTTCCAGCGTCACGCCAGCTGCAGGTGTCTTGAAATACGTGAAACCTGAACCGTCCGTGCGACGACCTTTCATCCACACGTCCACTCCATTGCT
>CANFOW010000038.1 GCA_947448865.1 Actinomycetota bacterium | reverse complement strand
GTGGTTCGTCGTATCACCAATAGCTATTAGTGGCCTAATTTCATTGACAGTTATGGCTCCCGGTTGGGTACGCAAAGCGCGAGCTTCGAGCGTCAACGGCTTTCTTGATGATCCCACGCTCGCCGATCGACAGATCACGGGACATCACGATCGCGCCCAAATCGGCCAGTAACTTTCTCCTGGCGATTTCGTCACTTCACCTCGTGACGGCACGCAACAACCCACCTGCACGCAGTGCTCGGTGCGGCTCGTGATTACTTATCGGCAGCCTGGCAACGCAACGAACGAGCAACGTTGTCTCGCAATTCCCGCACCAAGCGCGTAGATCCAGCATCAGTGTCGGTTGCTAAGAACGCATCTGCCTTATCCAAAATTGCTTGTGAAGCCAACAACGACGGGAAGAATCCCAACGTAATGGTTTGAGCGATTTCGTTTGTCCGGTTCTTCCACACATCTGCTAATGCAGCAAAGTACTTGTCAACATAAGGCGTGAGTAACTCGCGCTGATCTGGTTGTGAGAATCCTGCAACAGTCGAATCAAGAATCGCATTAGCGAGTTCATCATTCAGTACAGCGTTCCATGCGCGTTCCTTGGCTTCGGCGGTTGGAACACCAGAGCGAGCGGATGTTGCTTGGCGCTGTCCACCGGCTGTGTTGTCGCGCTCAAGTTCAGCATCAATCTCGGACTCATCAAATTCACCTAGAGCAACCAGACGCGAAATGAATGACCATCGTAAATCGGTATCTAATACGAGACCACTCGGAGCATCGTCACCCTCAATCCATGATCTCAGCAAAGATTTGTGCTCGTCAGTGCGAGCCAAGGCGACAATGTTGCGAACCAGTGCGAGTTGATGATCGCTACCTGCGACGGCATCCTTGAGGATTGTGCGCAATGTGTCGAGTAATTCGTCACGGTATTCGCCGCGCTTGTATGGCGAACCGAATTGTTCAATCGCAGAGCGACCTTGTAACAAAATCTGTTGCACAACACCAATGGGCATTTCAAGCAAATCAGCTTTATTAATCAGCGCGAGGTAGTCAGCGGTCGACATTTCAGCGTCACGCGTCATATCCCAAGCCGCACCCCATATAAGAGCACGAGACAAACTATTCTCAATGTCGCCGAGGTGTGCGACCGCAGTCTTAGACGATTCTTCATCGAGACGAATCTTCACGAAAGTTAAATCATCATCGTTAAGTAGCAATAAATCTGCTACAGGTTGCCCGACAAGTTGAGGAACAGGGGTTTCTGCACCATCGACATCAATCTCGATGGTGTCATAACGCGTGACATGACCCTTGCCGTTGTCTTCGGTGTATTTGTATAAACCAATACGAATCCGGTGTGGTCGCAAAGTTTGGTCAACACCTTCGGGTGCAACCGGTGGTTCTTGCTTCACAACAACTGACGTGTAGACACCGTTATCAACGGTTACTTCGGGACGCAGAGTGTTGACGCCAGCGGTTTGCAGCCAACGCTTGGTCCAGTCGCTCAGGTCACGTCCGCTGGCAGATTCAAGTTCTACGAGCAGATCCTTGAGCTCAGTATTTCCCCAAGCATGCTTTGCGAAGTACTGACGGATTCCAGCAATGAAATGATCTTCACCTACCCAAGCGACAAGCTGTCGAAGCGCGGAAGCTCCCTTGGCATACGTGATGCCATCAAAGTTCACTTCAACGGCATCTAAGTCCACCATGTCAGCCCAAATTGGGTGAGTAGTGGGAAGTTGATCCTGACGGTATCCCCACGCCTTGCGTTGATTCACAAAGTTGGTCCACGCTTCGGTGTATTTCGTGGCACGCGCACTGGCATGATGTGCTGCCCATTCGGCGAAACTTTCGTTCAGCCATAGGTCATCCCACCACTTCATTGTGACAAGGTCGCCGAACCACATGTGAGCCATTTCGTGCAAAATCGTATTTGCTCGTTGTTCGTAAGCAGCGCGAGTGACCTTGCTGCGGAATACATAATCTTCGTGGTGAGTTACGCAGCCAGCGTTCTCCATGGCCCCAGCGTTGAATTCGGGAACAAAGAGTTGGTCGTATTTTCCAAACGGGTAGCCAACTTGGAATGCCTCTTCGAAGAATTCAAAACCTTGTTTGGTGACTTCGAATAACTCTTCGGGGTCAAGGAATTCGGCTAGTGAATTGCGACAGAACAAACCGAGTGGGTACGTTCCAAATTTCCCTTGGTACGTGTCACGTACTTCGTAGTATGGTCCTGCAACAATCGCGGTGATGTATGTCGACATGCGCAATGTGGGATCAAAAGTCCAACGCGCAACGGATTCCGAAACCTTCTCAGGTGTTGGTGTCGCAGAGTTGCTTGTAACTTTCCAGTGACTCGGTGCGGTGATTGTGAACTGGAAAGACGCCTTTAAATCTGGTTGGTCAAAACATGCAAACACGCGACGCGCATCAGCAATTTCGAACTGTGTATATAAATAGACTTCGTCATCAACAGGATCCACGAAACGGTGAAGGCCTTCGCCGGTATTCATGTAGGCGCTTTCTCCGACCACTGTCAGCTCGTTGTTTTCTGACAAATCTGTGAGCTGAATCCGGAAACCATCATGGGCTGCAGTATCAATTGATTCGCCGTTGAGAGTAATGCTCGAAACCGACGGTGCGATGTAATCAATCCAGGTACTGCCACCGGCCGTTGCCGAAAACTTCACAGTGGTCATCGAAGGGAAAGTGTCATTGCGCGTAGATAAGTCCACGTCAATTGTGTAGGAATCAACTTTGACTAACGCAGATCGTTCGGATGCTTCAGCTCGTGTGATGTTTGTGCCGGACACAGGGTCTCCTTCATAACGGACAACGAATCAATTCAACCTCCATCCTGACACCAAAACACACGAGGTGTGCACTCGGGCTAGTCTGTTGCTATGGCTGATTCTGTTGAGATTGCTGATTTTTGGTTTGACCCCATCTGCCCATGGGCTTGGATTGCTTCCCGATGGATGCTTGAGGTCGAACAGGTTCGTCCCGTAAAAACCCGTTTTCACGTGATGTCGTTGGCGGTATTGAACGATGGACGCGAAATGCCGGAAAAATACGTTGACTTAATGAAACGTGCCTGGCAACCAGTACGGGTCGTGATAGCAGCTTCGCATAGGCACGGTGATGAGATTGTGTTGCCGCTCTACAACGCAATAGGCACACGAATCCATGATCAAGGACGTGGCGACGACTACCTGGAAATCATCGCTGAGGCGCTTGTTGAATGCGGACTTGAGGCCGACCTGATTGATGCCGCGCAGTCGACCGATTGGGACGAGGCCGTCAATGCCAAACACCACGAAGGCATGGACCCCGTCGGAATGGATGTGGGTACTCCTGTTATCCATGTTGCTGGCACCGCGTTCTTTGGACCCGTTGTCTCACCAATTCCGCGCGGCGAAGCGGCCGGAAAGTTGTTTGACGGCGTGTTGTTGTGTGCTCAAACTGACGGTTTCTTCGAACTCAAGCGCACGAGAACCCGCAGCCCGATCTTTGATTAATACTGTGAACCCGAGTCAATCGGACATACAGTTCCCGATTCTCTTTTAATCGGACAACCTACTTACACCCACAGCCAGGGCCGCAGTTGCATGAGTCGCCGTTGCAGTGACACTTCGCTTCGTTTGGGGCGACGTCGATTGCTGGACTGCGACGGAAGAACCCAACAGGCTTGAGTGTGAAACCGAGTCGCTCAACGGGCATAACTGGCCAGTCTTCAATGCGCGGAATGTGATTAAGTCCGAAGACGTACCACATCACAACATCGGTATTTTCAAGGGAGCGATCCTGCTTAATCCAACGCGGCAACCCGTCGCCACCTTCGTGTTGGAAGGGGTAATCGCCAGCGGGGTAGCGTTCCTCAGCAGTGTTTTGGGTAACCCACAAGTGTTTATACATAAAGCCGGCTCGTTTACCAATGACAGAATCAGGCGAAGCAAGCGGTAAGCAATTGACGTTTCCAAGAATCTTGTAGCCAACAGGTTGCCCGACGTGATTCTTTTTGTTTGGGTTCACAATCTTCCAGTAACGACTCTTACCTAAGTCCAACAAACGTGATGCAGCACTTTCTTTAGCAATCACATCATTTGTCGTGACATACGCGCCACCGTGTGGATTTTCAGGTCCCATTTCTCGGGCAACAGAATCAACTTCGATTACTGAGTTTTCGGTGCCATCAATATCTAAGTCGAGTCGAGCACAGAAAGTGTGCTGATGATATGGCGCCCACAAACCTTCTTCGAGCTGCGTGGCAGATGGATGCGCAACTCCTGGCTCATCCGAAAGTGTGAGCAAAATGCCCGTGAGCTTGGCTTCAAACTCAATGGCACCGTCTTGATAGAAGTACCAGTAATAGCCGTATTCGTAATTATTAATTGTCACGATTGACGAGACTACGAATCGACGTCCGCGTCGCACTTCCACATGGCCATCCATGTCCACGTGCTTCCACAAGATTCCGAAATCTTCTTCGTGCATACATATTGCGTTCTTAATTGTGCGAACGACACCTTCAGGATTAGCCAATGCCACATCGAGATACACAATCTCGCCTAAACAATCGCAGCCCAATGTCAACGAGTTTGTGTAATTGCCAAGACCGTATTCACCGGTATCGAACGCATTCTTGCGGTATGTGCCTTGACTTGGATCGCCATAAGGGATGACAAGTTCAGCAATCGACATGCGATGACCAATCCGTCGCACGTCTCCGTTGTCGTTGAATCGCACATCATGAATAACGAGTCCTTCGCGCTGATCCCAGCCAACGCGCAGACTCCAGCGTTCCCAATCAATTTTCCAACCGTCGACACTGAACGATGGTCCATCTTTTTGCACGATGTCTAAACTTTTTAGTTCGATGTTTCCGCCAGTTTGTGACAATCGATAGTCGCCACGTGTTTGCGGAATCGCAGTGACGTTGTCGTCTTCGAGTCCAACGACTTCGCAGGTTTGAAGATCAATGATCGCGTACACGCCATTAATAGGGTGCGCGTAAGGATTCGCTTCAGGATCTGGACGCCACCACATCGGTGTCCACACTAACCGCCGGCCGTCATCAAGGTATTTCGGAATTTGGGCACCGATTGGCCAGGTTTCCATCAGGACCGAACTCACATCAGTAATGCCGCGCTTTTCCAGCGCAGCGATTACTCGCGAGTCCGCCTTTGCCGCAGCGATTGCTTCATCCGATTCAGTACTCAAGACCGGCGACTTTGCGCCTTCGATCTCGCGCCAACTTCGCACGGAGCCACTGGTCGTGATGACGCCTTCGTACACCAACGTCGTCGAACGATCCAGAACTGTGACACGGGCCGCCCGCTCGAAAGAATCACCTGGTGTGAATGCGAGCACGTCTGATTTAGCAGGCTCTTCGAGTTGAATCATGGCAAACAGGTGGCGGTGGTTGAGTCCCCAAGCTGCCCGCGAATGGGACACAATTCGTTCAAGTTCGTCGTGACTAAATGGGTCCAGCGGGTGCGCGGATGACATTAATTTGTCCTTGTTATGTGGTTTTTTGTGGAAATGGCTTACTTGGAGTCTAGAGAGTGAGCTCCGAGAGTGTGCGGATTGAGTTGGATAATGCAGCAAGAATTATGTCGGTTTCTCTGAATTTGAGTGGCTTACGTCACTAGTGTGACCGTAAGCGCTGTTTCAGAAATGGAGTGACCTATGTCAACCGAACAAGTGGACCAACAAGACTTAACCACGGCTGCGGCCCTGGTCGAAAAGAAGAAGTTGCGTAAGCACTTCGGTCGTTTTGATATTTTCTTTTTCCTGATCTGCACCATCGTTGGTGTCGATACTTTAGGAGCTGTTGCTTCCTACGGGGCACAAGGCTTCTTGTGGCTCATTTTTATGTGTTTGTTTTTCTTTATTCCTTATGGCTTGTTCACAGCCGAATTGGGTTCAGCGTTTCCTGAAGAAGGCGGAGCGTATATCTGGACTCGTATGGCATTCGGCCGCAAAGTTGCTGGGCTGAACTCAATCTTCTATTGGTTCTCGAATCCTGTGTGGATTGGTGCAACCCTTGCACTCTTGTGTATCCAGACGGTTGCTGACTATTTCTTCAGTTTCGATGCTGGTAGTTCATGGGCATTGGTTATTGGCTTGGTCTACATCTGGTTCTCTGTCATTTCGGCAATCCTTTCGCTAGACAAGGGCAAGTGGATTCCTACGGTCGGTGCATTTAGTCGCATCATCATGATCGGAACATTTGCGATTTCCACTGTTATTTACGGTGCGCGTAACGGCTTGCACTTTCCTTCAGTTGGAGATTGGACTCCTACCTGGCCAGCATTCGTAGCGTTAGTCCCACTTGTGTTTTACAACTTGGTTGGTTTCGAAATGCCTAGCTCAGCTGGCGATGAAATGAAGAACCCACAGCGCGATGTGCCGTTCACGATTATGCGCGCCATGATCACGTCGATTCTTCTTTACGGTCTTCCAATTCTGGGAATTGTGTGTGTTGTACCGAGTGATCAAATTCAAGGCGTTTCCGGATTCCTTGATGCTGTAGCAACCGTGTTTTCTGTTTACGGTGGAGCAGCTGACTTCATGTTGAAGTTGATGGCGTTTACGTTCATCATGGCTCTTGTTTCCAGTGGAAGTTCATGGCTGATGGGAGCTGACCGTACGGAAGCCATCGCATCAATTGACGGAACCGGTCCACGTTGGTTAGGTCAGTTCTCGCAGCGCTTTGGTACACCTGTCAACGTGAACGTCGCATCCGGCGTTGTGTCGACAGTTGTGTTCCTTATTGCTGAAAAACTTGGTGATGGAAACACGGCTGTTGCATTCAGCGTCATGATCGGCATTGTGTTGCTCTTTACAAACCTGAGCTACCTCGTCATCTTCCCGTCTCTAGTTAAGTTGCGTAAGAGTCACGGAAGTACACCGCGACCTTACAAAATCCCTGGTGGCATGGCTGGCGTATGGTTCGTTTCCATCATCACCACGTTCTGGTCAGCATTCGCTTCGCTCACAGGAATGTTCCCTGGCTTGCTCTCGAACGGGAAACTCCTGGACGACTCATCGCTGCCAGATGGTGTGACGCGCGTTCAGTACACCTCGTATGTGTTTATTGCCATTGGCGTAACACTGCTGGTTGGAGTTGTGTTCTACATTCTGGGTGGACCAGTGCGTAAGCAACTGGTGACTGACCCGGAACTTGTTACAAAGTAATTCAACATTGAAAAAAGTCGAAGTCCCGTCGAGAAATCACTCGGCGGGACTTTGTTTTGGATTTCAAGAAACGTGGGAAATCCGCGCCCTAAAACATGAGAGCGGGTGACCGGGATCGAACCGGCATGGCCAGCTTGGAAGGCTGGGGCTCTACCATTGAGCTACACCCGCATGCATCGCACTAAGCGATTCGGATAAACACTACCTCATTATTACGATACTTTTTTGCGGGGCTTCCTGCTCAGGAATCGCAATCTGATCCGCTCAAGCGAGCATGAAAAGCGCCTGAATTCAGTAGCTGGGAGTATCCGTTTTTTCTTTTTCGCCCAACACCTACTAGACTCCATTCGAGTTACTACGGGGCGTAGCGTAGTGGCTAGCGCGCCTGCTTTGGGAGCAGGAGACCGAGAGTTCGAGTCTCTCCGCCCCGACCATCTGTTCGAAAATCTCATGAGGAGCCACGTGAAAAGCGCTGTCGAAAATCTGTCCCCAACACGTGTCAAGATTTCAATCGAAGTCCCAGCCGACGAGATGAAGCCAAGTCTTGATGCTGCTTACCAGCGCATTGCCGCTCAGGTAAACATTCCAGGTTTCCGTAAGGGCAAAATTCCGGCACGCATCATTGATCAGCGTGTAGGTCGTGGAGTAGTTCTCGAAGAAGCAGTCAACGATGCGATTCCTCGCGCGTTAGCTGAAGTCATTGTCGAGAACAAAATCTTTCAGATGAGCCGTCCTTCAATTGATGTCACAAAGCTTGATGATGCAGAAGGTCTTGAATTCACAGCGGAAATCGATGTTCGTCCAGAATTTGATTTGCCAAAGTATTCCGACCTCAAGGTTGTTGTTGACAACGCAGAAGTTACTGACGAACAGGTCGAAGAACAGCTCACGGAACTTCGTCAACGATTTGGTGCGTTAAAGACTGTTGACCGCGCTTGCAAAGATGGCGACATTGTTTTGATCGACCTTCGTGGTACTCACGATGGCCAGCCAGTTGATGACATCACCGCTAACGCGTTGTCATATGAAATTGGTTCAGGCGGAATGGTTCCTGGCTTTGATGATGCAGTGCGCGGCGCGAAGACGGATGAAGTCCGTAATTTTGTTTTCACACCAACAAACGGTCCATGGTCAGACAAGGCCATCATTGTTGAAGTGTCCGTGAAGTCGATTCGGGAACGCGAACTCCCAGACGCTAACGATGATTTCGCACAGCTTGCCAGCGAGTTCGACACCATTGCTGAACTTCGCAGTGACGTACGCGAGCGTCTCGGTCGCCTTCGTTTAGTGGAACAGGCTTACCAGGCACGTGACTTGGCGCATGATGCGTTGATGGAAGCAGTGAAGGCTGAAGTTCCCGAGGGTGCAATTCAAGATGAGATTAATGCTCACTTTGAAGATGGACATGGCGACGAAGCTCACCGTTCCGAATTCGAACTCACAACTCGCACGGGCATCAAGAGCCGCATGGTTCTCGACAAACTTGCGGACGAAGAGAGCCTGCAAGTGAGCGATGCTGAATTGTCACAGTGGCTGATCCAAGAGTCACAGCGTTATGGCATGGCACCTGACCAGTTCGCAGATCAACTGGTTCAGGCTGGCCAGGTTCAAGGCGCAGTTTCTGAAGTACGTCGAGTGAAGGCACTGTCATTCGTGCTCGAGCAGGTTCAAGTAACAGACCGTTCCGGCAAGAAGATTGATCTTGAGTCCGTTCTTCGAGGCGACGAACCAATCGTTGATTTCGACGAAACCTTTGACGCAGAGTCAGACCAAGACAACTTCGAAGCGGACGAATAGTCCACAACTACCCAGCCCTGGTTCACGGTTTCGCTCGTCAATGAGGCAGGGAATCGGGGTTTCGAACCGCAATTTTGCGGTCAGTGCCTTGAAATGGCACACTAAGAGGGCTGTTCGGTTCACGGCAGGCGCCGCCTGACGACCCGAACAAGCGATAACAAGGAGTCATCCATGCAAAAGGGAATCCACCCAGAGTACGTAGAGACAAACGTCACGTGCTCCTGCGGAAGCACATTCGTTACCCGCAGTACTCAAAAGAGCGCGACCATCCACGCTGACGTATGCAGCGCATGTCACCCGTTCTACACCGGCAAGCAGAAAATTCTTGATACTGGCGGTCGTGTAGCCAAGTTCGAGAAGCGTTTCGGTAAGCAGGCTTAGCTTTTCATTAGAGGTGTTGGCGTTGTCGTCTTGGCAACGCTGGCACCTCTAGTTTTTTATCCGAGGATTTTTTCATGGCACAAGATTTCTTAAAGGCCGCAACACTCGAAGCCGAGTATGCCGACCTTGAGCTCAAGCTCAGTGATCCTGCGACTCACAACGACCAAAACGAAGCACGCCGTATTGGTAAGCGTCATGCAGAACTGCGTCCCGTTGTTGCCAAGTATCGTGAATGGAAGCAACTGTCTGACGATGAAGCTGCTGCTCGCGAAATGGGTGCAGAGGATGCTGCGTTTCTAGAAGAAGCAGAAGAGCTCTCGCATGCTCGCGACCTGGCTGCTGAAAAGTTGCAAGCAATGTTGATTCCTCGCGATCCACTAGACGGCAATGACGTCATTCTTGAAATTAAAGCCGGAGCTGGTGGCGAAGAGTCTGCACTGTTTGCAGGCGACTTAATGCGCATGTATTTGCGTTATGCAGAAAAGCGCGGCTGGGCAACGCAAGTTCTTGAAGCCGAAGAATCCGACATGGGTGGCTACAAAGATATTGCCATCAGTGTGAAGGCTCGAGGAGTTGTTGCTCCCGAAGAAGCGCCTTATGCAAACTTGAAGTACGAAGGTGGCGTTCACCGCGTTCAACGTGTGCCTGTGACTGAATCGCAAGGACGCATTCACACATCGGCTGCGGGAGTGCTCGTGCTTCCTGAAGCAGAAGAAGTTGATGTCACGATTGATCCCAATGATCTTCGGATTGACGTATATCGCTCGAGCGGTCCTGGCGGTCAGAGTGTGAACACGACCGACTCTGCCGTTCGTATTACACACATGCCAACAGGCACTGTTGTGTCATGTCAGAACGAAAAGAGCCAATTGCAGAATAAAGAATCTGCAATGCGTATCTTGCGCGCACGTTTGTTAGCTCTGGCCGAAGAAGAAGCAGCTGCCGCGGGCAGCGAACTTCGTAAAAGCCAGGTACGTACTGTTGATCGCAGCGAAAGAATTCGCACCTACAACTTTCCTGAAAACCGACTTGCAGACCACCGTGTAGGTTTCAAATCAAACAAC
This sequence comes from Actinomycetota bacterium, assembly GCA_947448865.1. Classification (GTDB taxonomy): domain Bacteria; phylum Actinomycetota; class Actinomycetes; order S36-B12; family UBA5976; genus UBA5976. The sequence continues at coordinate 3,591 of CANFOW010000038.1, read as the reverse complement.
CTTGATCAGGTGTTGAATGGTGATCTTGACCCCGTTATTAGTGCTTGCATTGATGCCGATATGCAGGCGAAACTCAACGCAGAGGATTAGTCATGGCCGAAAAAGTCCAGGGACCAAAGTCTTACTTTCCATCTATTGAAAAGACCTATGGACTTCCCATTGATTACTGGATGAAGATTTTAAAGAAAGCCAAGATTGAAAAGCACATGGAGATGGTGACGTTTCTCAAGAATGAGCATGGCATGGGTCATGGTCACGCCAATGCGCTTGTTATGGTCTTTCGCGCCGAAAATTCTTAGGAATGAATTCCTTTCGTCAAGTCGTTCAGGATGCAGCGCGACTGCTCGAGGATGCTGGAGTTCCTAGTCCCACCGTTGATGCCACCGAGCTTTTGAATTTTGTGATGAGTTCTGGTGGCGGTGTTGTCGGACCGTTTGATGCCGTGACAAAGAATCAGATTGAAGATTTTCAAGCGCTCGTTGACAAGCGATGCAACAGGATCCCACTGCAACATCTGACTGGTGTTGCATATTTTCGACATCTGACATTGCAGGTAGGTGCTGGCGTTTTTTCGCCGCGTCCAGAAACTGAATTGCTCGCGCAAGTTGGTGTTGATGTTTTGAAGAGTGGCATGACAGCCGTTGACTTATGTTCGGGGAGCGGCGCTGTTGCGCTTGCGTTGGCTACTGAAGTAGCGGGTGTATCTGTCCATGCTGTTGAAATGTCTGCGGATGCTTGTGAATTTCTGACGCAGAATGTTGCCCGATACTCATCGACTTTGGCGGAGAACGGTTCGACTGTCACCGTGTACTTGGCTGATGCAATGGATTCGACAGTGTTGGCCCACTTATTCGGCAGGTGTGATGTCGTACTTTCAAACCCTCCGTACATTCCATCGGGGATGATTCCTCGCGAACCTGAAGTGCGCGATCATGATCCTGACCTTGCGCTGTACGGCGGGCTCGATGGTTTCGACATTGCTCGCGGCGTTATTGAAGTAGCTGCGGGCTTGCTGGTTTCTGGCGGAGTCTTTGGAATGGAACATGCGGATGTTCAAGGGGAATCCGTGGGCGAACTGTTCGATACGCGGTGGACGCATGTGAACGACCACACCGACTACAACCTATTACCTCGGTATGTGACGGCAGTGCGGTCCAGTGCAAAGATGGATGCATCATGACTGTAGTTTCAGCAACCGATGAAGGTGTTATCGCTCGTGCGATTGCGTTGGTGCAAGGCGGGCAACTTGTTGTTATTCCGACGGACACTTCGTATGCGGTGATTGCTGATGCATTTCACATGGGTGCAATCACAAAGTTACGGATTGCAAAGAAACAAACAAGCGATGTCAGCCTGCCGATTGCTGCAGGCTCAATTGACACAATCCGCGGTGTTGCACTGTTGAGCGAACTAGCGAGCGACATTGCACAAGCGTTTTGGCCAGGTGCACTCACAATTCTGACAGCGCCACAACCATCGCTTGCGTGGAGCATCGGGGCAAGCGATTCTGCACTTGCAGTTCGTGTTCCCAATCACGAGCTGGCGCGCCAAATTCTGACTGGCATTGGTCCCACAGTGATGACTGGTGCCCAACATGCAGGCGCAGCGCCAATTACTACGGTCGAACTCGCGCAAGCTGCGTTAGGCGATGCCGTGTCCCTGTATGTAGATGGTGGCGAACTGTCCGGTGCCACGTCGAGTGTGCTGGATACCACCGGCGCACACCCGCGTTTGCTTCGCGAAGGCGCTCTTTCATTGGCTGCCTTACGTGAAATCGCACCCATGGTTGTAAAAGCGACTGGTTGAAAGCAACCCCCTAGTATTGCTCTATGAGCGACACATTCTTTGGTTCTGATTTCAACGAACTTGCAGCGAGCGATCCAGAAATCGCCAACGTCCTAATCGACGAACTGACACGCCTTCGTGGTGGTATCCAATTAATTGCGAGTGAAAACTTCACATCGCCATCTGTACTGACTGCACTCGGATCAACTCTGAGCAACAAGTACGCCGAAGGATATCCAGGCAAGCGCTATTACGGCGGTTGCGAAGTAGTCGATGTTGCAGAAAATCTCGCTATCGACCGGGCCAAGAAATTGTTCGGTGCCGATCACGCAAACTTGCAACCACACTCGGGTGCGAGTGCGAACATCGCTGTATTCGGTGCGTTTCTCAAGCCAGGTGATACCTACCTAGCGATGGCGCTTCCGCACGGAGGTCACCTCACGCATGGCGCAGGTGTTTCCTACAGCGGTAAGTGGTTCAATCCAGTGCATTACGGTGTCGCTGAAGGAACTGAAGACATTGACTACAACCAGATGCGCGACCTTGCTCGCGAACATCGCCCAAAACTTATTGTTGCTGGTGGATCAGCAATTCCACGCCTGATTGATTTCGAAGCAATTCGTGCAATCTGTGATGAAGTAGGCGCAATCATGCACGTTGATGCGGCGCACTTCATCGGTCTTGTCGCTGGTAAAGCAATTCCATCGCCAGTTCCGTTTGCAGACGTTGTTTCATTTACGACGCACAAAGTTCTACGTGGTCCACGAAGCGGCATGATCGTATGCAAGGAAGAACATGCTTCCGCGATTGATAAGGCAGTATTCCCACTGATGCAGGGTGGCCCAATGATGCATGTGATTGCAGCGAAGGCTGTTGCGCTCAAGGAATGCATGACACCTGAATATCAAAAGTACGCACGCGAGGTCATCGTGAACGCAAAGGTGTTAACTTCTGAACTCGCAACACATGGAATGCGTCCAGTCACTGGTGGAACAGATACACACCTTGCTCTTCTTGATCTTCAAGGTATTGGTGTCACCGGTAAGGATGCAGAACAGCGCACAGGTGCTTCCGGCATTGTGCTCAACAAAAACTCGATTCCTTACGATCCAGCTCCACCAAGTGTTGCCAGTGGTATTCGCGTAGGAACACCATCAGTAACCACGCAGGGCATGGGAACTGAAGAGATGAAACAAATTGCACACTTCATTTCACGCGCAGTAACAACAGATTCTGCACGTGACCATGCCGACATTAAGGCTGAAGTTACGGAACTTGTCACAAAATTCCCTGCCTATCCACGACCATAGGTAGATGCGCGAATATCTGCTCTGCCTTGCGGCAGCAGCGGCAGTCACATATGTGTTGACGCCGCTTGCTCGCCTATTGGCAATCAGGTTTGGCGCATTAGCTGAAGTACGTGATCGCGATGTTCATTCGACAGTCACACCGCGATGGGGTGGGCTTGCGATGCTCGGTGGTTTATTTGTCGCTGTGATTTTGGCAGACCATCTGCCTTTGATGAGCACAATCTTTAACGATCACAAACAAATAGTCGCGCTGTCACTCGGTGCGGTTGTGATTGTGTGCTTGGGTCTTGCTGATGACAAGTGGGGATTAGATGCGGCTACCAAGTTAGTCGGACAAATCGTTGCTGCGGGTCTCATGGCAATGCAAGGAGTCACGCTTGTCTGGCTGCCTTTGAATGGCACATTCATTCTTGATTCTTCGCTTTCGGTTGTTCTCACAATTTTCTTTGTTCTCGTGAGCATTAACGCCGTCAACATGGTCGATGGACTCGATGGT
>CANFOW010000037.1 GCA_947448865.1 Actinomycetota bacterium | reverse complement strand
TCAATGACCAGGGACATACCAAAGCCAAGCCAAGCGCTTAATGCGTTGATACCGAATGCTGCACGACGATGTTCATGTATTTTAGCCACGGCACAACCCTAGGACTTTACGGGCAACAATTCAGGAAAAACGGCTCAGCCACGCAATAACGGCCGCAAAATAGCCAAAATTGCAGGGTCTTCGATTGTGCTGGGGACAGCTTCTTCGCGGCCATCAGCGATTCCGCGCATTGTGCGTCGCAGGATCTTGCCCGATCGGGTTTTTGGCAGCCCTGGCACAACCACTACATGGTGAAAGGCTGCAACCGGTCCGATTTCTTGGCGCATTTGAGCCACGATTTCCTTCTCGAGGACTACTGGGTCAATGTCCACGCCAGACTTCAACACGACGAAAGCCTTGGGGAGTTGGCCTTTGATTTCGTCGGCCACACCAATGACCGCGCATTCGGCAACCGCAGGATGCGATGCGACTACGGCCTCCATGGAACCGGTGCTCAAACGATGACCCGCAACGTTGATGACATCATCCGTGCGACCCATGATGTAGACATAGCCGTCCTCATCAATATAGCCACCGTCGCCGCTGGCATACATGCCCGGAAAAGCAGTGAGGTAGGACGAAATGAATCGCTCGTCATCGCCCCACAACGTGGGGAAACTTCCCGGTGGCAGCGGTAAGCGAATCGCGATGTTGCCTTCATGACCACGGCCGACGTCTTTGCCCGTTTCGTCAACGACTAACACATCAAAGCCTGGCACAGGCAAGCTCGGAGACCCAGGCTTAATTGGGACTTGCTCCAACCCGCGCAGGTTCGATGCAATCGGCCAACCTGATTCAGTTTGCCACCAGTTATCGATCACAGGTGTGTTGAGTTTGAGAGTGGCCCAGTGATACGTGTCGGGGTCTAATCGTTCACCAGCTAGGAACAGGTTTTGCAAACTCGACAAGTCGCTCTTAGCAATCCACTCGCCATTGGGATCTTCCTTTTTGATTGCGCGAATTGCAGTTGGCGCAGTGAACAAGCCTTTGACTTTGTGTTTTTCAATCACTCGCCAAAATGCTCCAGCATCAGGAGTGCCGACAGGCTTACCTTCATACATCACGGTGGTTGCGCCAGCAAACAATGGTGCGTACACGATGTATGAGTGACCCACTACCCAACCGACATCGGAAGCAGACCACCACATATCGCCGGCTTTGATGCCGTACACATTCCACATCGACCACGTCAAAGCAACTGCGTGTCCGCCGTTGTCACGCACGATTCCTTTGGGCTTACCTGTTGTGCCCGATGTGTACAAAATATAGAGCGGATCAGTTGCCATCACGCTGACGCATTCGGCGGGCGGTGATGCTTTCACGATGTCGTGCCAATCAACATCGCAGTCGTTGAGTTCAACAATGTGTTGTGGACGTTGCAAGATGATGCATTGATCAGGTTTGTGGTCAGCCAGCGCGATTGATGCATCGAGCATCGGTTTGTATTCAACAATTCGGTTGGGCTCAAGGCCGCACGATGCCGACACAATCACTTTAGGTTTCGCATCATCAATGCGAGCAGCCAACTCTGCGGGAGCAAATCCACCAAACACCACCGAGTGGACGGCGCCGAGTCGAGCCGTTGCCAACATCGCAATCAGCGCTTCGGGAACCATTGGCATATATATGACAACGCGGTCGCCTTTTTCCACGCCGCAGTTGCGCAGTGCGCCTGCGAAGGTTGCAACCTTTTCCAGGAGCTGAGCGTACGTGAATTGTTGCGAGGTACCGGTAATGGCGCTTTCGTGAACCAGGGCTAACTGGTCGGCTCGACCTGCGATCACGTGGCGGTCTAAAGCGTTAAAGCAGGTGTTCATCCGGCCATCTGAAAACCACCTATATAAAGGTGGGTTGGAATCGTCCAAAATGATGGTCGGTTTGCGATCCCAGGTGACCAGTTCGGCAGCTTCGCGCCAGAACATGTTGGGGTCGTTCAGGCTCAGTTCGTACGCATCGCGATAGTCAGACATTCACAACTCCTGACTCATGCTTATCAGGTCGGGCGTATGTGAGGTGGCCAAATCTGGCTATTCAAACCACAAATGGGCTATTTGACCGATCAGAATCCAGCCAATGAATACACCGACTACTACCAGTGCAGTCGTGCGAATACTACGAGTGCGTCGGTAGGTGGCCAAGGTCAGAATCAAAGCCGTCAGGATGGCGACGGCGAGAACGGGGTTGAACCCGGTAGAACCTGATTGAGTCATGCTGTCTCCTTTGGCTTCGGGTCGTTAGTTTAAGACACTGTGGCAGCGAGCTGGCCGCAGGCGCCGTCGATTTCGCGGCCACGAGTGTCGCGCACAGTGACTGCTACACCGCGTTCTTGCAAGATGCGCACAAATGCTTTTTCATCTTCGGGTCGGGATGCAGTCCACTTCGAACCTGGTGTTGGGTTTAGCGGGATCAGGTTCACGTGCACTAACTCACCGACTAGTAAGTCAGCCAGTCGTTCAGCGCGCCACGCTTGATCGTTGATGTCTTTGATCATGGCGTATTCAATGGAGACGCGACGCTTTGTGACATCGGCATAATTCCAGCACGCATCGAGAACTTCACGCACTTTGTAACGCGTGTTGATGGGTACAAGTGTGTCGCGAAGTTCATCATCAGGCGCATGCAGTGACAACGCCAATGTGACTGGGATACCTTCGCTTGCGAGGTCGTTAATGCGTGGCACTAGTCCAACTGTTGACACAGTAATTCCGCGAGCTGACATTCCGTAACCCGCAGGTGCTGGATCAGTCATGCGACGAATTGTTGCAATCACATTTTTGTAGTTGGCCATCGGTTCACCCATGCCCATGAACACAATGTTGTTTACGCGTCCTTCACCGCCGGTGATTTCTCCGCGTTCGAGTGCCCGTGCTCCAGCAAGGACTTGCTCGACAATTTCAGCAGTAGACAAGTTGCGAGTCAGGCCACCTTGCCCTGTTGCACAAAAGGGACAGTTCATGCCGCAACCTGCTTGCGACGAGATACACATCGTGACGCGGCCTGGATAGCGCATGAGCACGCTTTCGACTAGTGCGCCGTCGAAGAGTTTCCAGACTTGCTTCACTGTGGTGCCGTTGTCGCAGTCGAGGGCGCGAATCGAGGTGAGTAAGTTCGGGAAAAGTTCGTCTTTTACACGTTCACGCAGCTCGGCTGGAACATCTGTCCAAGTGGCCGGATCATCGTTGAGGCGAGCAAACCACTGGCGGGAAAACTGATCAGCCCGAAATGCCGGAAGTCCAAGCTCAACAACCTTGGCTTTACGCTCGTCAGAGTTCAAATCCGACCAATGAACCGGCGGTTTTGCCCGTTTTGGCTCGACCATCTGAAGTTCACCAGGCTGCAACATTGTTCCAGTCTATTGGGGTCTACAGCGGTCACAAATCAATGAAAGCGCCCTTGTCACGAGAAAAGTTAGTCTGTACCGTCACTGACATAGTTAAGGGTCATAATCGGCCACACGCAGTGGTCAATCACAACTTCTTCGTGATTGATCACCGATACCTAGGCTATAGATCTGAAAACATTTTCCTGATGATATTGTAGAAAAGATTGTTGTTCCTCATTAAAAGAACCAACATTATGAATTTGTGGGATGTGCCAACTTTCAAGAACTTCAATTTGGAGGTGAGGTGAAATCAACATATCTCCCTTACCTTCAAACGATATAAATCCTTGGTCAAATAAATGATCGACATGCGGTGAAAGCAATAGCCCGTTGAATCCAGTAATTTTTTCCGTGTCGTTTGAAACACTCCACGGTTTAATGTGAGATGCCCGAAGCATTGAAATCTGACTTACACCTGTGACACGACAATGGGACTCGATCATTCGTACATTTGTCTTAAACAGTCCTTGTCCGCGCCGCGACTTCACAAGTTGAACTTTTTCCGTCTCGGAAATCTCCAGCCGCATTTTGAGAGATGCCTCGATTGGATCTTGAGTAGAATCATCACTTGATAAATTTACGGGTTGCTCCGTAATAATTGAAAACTCCTGCCCAACAATCGAGGCAAGCACTAGAGCCATGGATGCAGGCACATGAAAGAGATAAGACTGGTTTGCATTTCCATTCGCTTGCAATGGACTATGTCTTGTGGGCAACGTCGGTCCTAATTGCGACATAAAATCGCGAATACGGATAGGAACCCTAAATTCAGTAAATTGGACCTCAACTAACCAGCCTTCAGAATTCCAATAAATACCTTGTCCGCCAAAATCGGGTTTAGGTGACGGTTGCGCCGTCCCAACGGCAATTCCAATTGCCTTAATGTAGGTATCTGCAAATGCATAAACAATGTCGCCCGGTTCAATTAACAACATATTGTCGTAGGACTGACTTCTACCCCGTGCAGGCATCTGAGGCGACCACATAAATCCTTTAACTTCATATTTGTATGTGGCACCAAGGTTCACCCACCAAGTCTGCATATTGCAAGCTTGCCAGATCAAACCCATTTAGTCGGGGTTATAAGAACCAATAATTTGATAACGAAGAAGGTGCTGCACGTAGCTTCATGCATTTGATCAAGTTTGTGCTACTTAATCAACAGCGTAAAGGCGAACGCTGCCACGAAAGCATTCACGAGTAATGAATCAATCCGGTCGATGATGCCGCCGTGTCCGGGCAAGATGCTCCCATGTCCTTGATTCCCAAGTCGCGCTTAATCATGGACTCAATCAAATCGAAAAGGAGAGCGATCACAACAAGCAACACTGCAACGAAAATCTGTGGATGACTGCCGTAGTCGTCGAATCAGTTTGATAATTTCCAACGCCTTCCCAACCAAATACGAAAATTGCCGAACGTCACTGATTCAGTGACGTTCGGCAATTTAACTTAAGTAAACAGCAGCCCTAATTACGCAGACTGATCAAAACGGTTTGGTCCCGGAGTGCCAGCAGTAACTGCGAGGATCAGGTTATAGAACGGAATCAAAATGAACCAGCCGCTCTTATCAACATCGTGCATACGGCGAATCGCCACCGCGAGCCCCGGAATGAACGTAGCCAAAATGAAAAGGTCTTCAAAGCCAGTACTTATTTTGCTTAAAACGAAACTTACCACTCCGATAAAAATTGCAAACCACCAATACTCGCTTCGAGTAGCTCTGCCCTTGAAGTCCGAATATTTCTTGAAACCAGTTTTGACAGCATCTGTTACTGACATCTTTTGCACTCCTAGACTTTTAAATAAGCATGATACCTATTTGGACATCTCAATGTTACTGCGCGCAAGTTCAAATAGCCTGAAGAATCTCCCCAAACTTCCGGGCAGTATCCTCATCAATCAAAGTGCCATCGTTGCTCTTTGAAGAAATCGCACTTCCAATGATCACTCCATCTACTTGGCCAATGACCGCGGCGAAGTTGCCCAATGTCACTCGCCCTCCGATGATGTAATCCGTTTGTCCTTTGAGGCTAGCCCGCATTTGAGCAATCTCATCAGCCGCAACATCGGGGCCGGTGTCACTTGTAACAATCACTCGATTGGCGCCGCCAAAGTCCACGGCGTATCGAGCAGCCAGAACCTTATCTGCAACTAATGGAATACTCGTTGCCTCTTGCGCATCCGCCCAGACTTCCACATCGCTCTTTAGCAACTGCTTTGTCAACGCTACTTGTGTGGCACACCCTTCAATGAATCCGTTTGGACCACTTGCAATTCCCGTGAGTGTCTTCACCCGCACGAAGTCAGCTGCAATTGCCTTGGCAATGGCCACTGAGCCAGGACCATCATTATGTCCAACAATCACACCCAACGGCACCGAAATAGCCTCACGAACCTGCAAACCAATGGCCGACATACTGGCAATCGTTCCTTGGTGTGCAAGCGTAGGTTGCGGGAAATCTTGACCGTCTTGAATCATCACATGGGTAAATCCGCAGTCCACAAGAGTCTGAGCACCTCGCGCCGCTTCACGCGCCAGCTTGCGAATATCGAAATCTTGAAAGTTCGCGGCACCTGGTAAAGGTGGCAAATGAATCACACCGACCAAACTAAAAGGACTCATATGTACTACCTCAGTTATCCATGCGACTTACTGTCGCGTACTTCTACGTCATGGTTGGAATTCATATAGCGCACTACATCGCTAGGTGCATCAAAAAATTTCACAATCTGAAAGTCTTTATCCGAGACTATGAGGAATCGATGCAACTCCTTAACTAACCCGGCGATCTGCTTACCCAATACCAAAATTTCAGCAAAAGAGTCCTCAGTCTGCGCAATCGCCCACGCAAGTGAGAGTTCAGACAATGTGCCGATTCCGCCATCAAGAACAATCAAGTACCGTGTTGCAGTCAGATGGCTCAGGCGCTGTGCGTAGTCGTCGGACCAACGCAACTCTTGGTTAGAGTCATGCGGTGCTAAGTGAGTCCATTGATTCATTGGGAGCCCAATAGTGTGACCTCCCGCGGATTGCGCTCCACTCGAGGTGGCAGCCATCAAACCGTCGTAGCCACCCGTCATGGTGGCGTAACCGCTTTCGGCTAGCAACCTGCCGGTCTCAAATGCTTCGGCCCACCGTTCATCACTCTGTGTGATGCGTGCTGAACCGATTACAGCAACAGTTGTCTGGCCGTGCTCATCCCGAGACAAATTGATAACCCTTCACGCCCTTCTTCGCGGACATCGACACAATGACGCCACGCAGAATCCCTTCACTGTATTCACTACCAGGATTAATAGCTAACGTACGTCCTAAACGTGCCTCACCACGTGATTCGTGAATGTGACCATGAAGACTCATCAACGGCTGATACTTTTGCAACGAATCGCGCACTGCCGAGCTGCCCACACCTGCAATCACAGGGCTACCGCTCTTCATCACTGGGCGGAATTCGTCATCGAGTAAAAAGGCTTGATCCAACGTAGTGTCTTTCGGTGGAACATGCAGATTAAAAATTGCGTTATCTAGATTGTCGAGCTTGGCAACCTGTTGATCAATAACTGTTTGCAACGCCGATTCTTCGAGTTCGCGAGGAGAGGACCACGGAGTGATGTTCGAGTAGCCAATGGAAATCATTGGGAAACCACCGGGCAGCTCGATGACTTGGCCGTCCGGATTAATCACCAGCTCGTTAGAACTGAGCATTTCATCAATAAAGAATGGGTCATCATTGCCCGGGGCAAATATCACTTCAATTCCCGTGCCTTGCAATCTGTTCTCTGCTAAATCGAGCCAGTTTGCGATGGTGTTCTTCATTAATTCACTGAACAGCGCATCAACACTGGCGGGATTGTCTTTGAGGTGCTGTAGTTCGTCTTCGGACATTTGGTGCGGATAGAAACCAGCATCTGAAATCATTTTGATCAACAGCGGTAACTCATCGATTTGCACAACGCGCTTTCTGCCGAAAAGCGATGCAGAATACGTACCGTTGGCACCCTGGACAACTGGCACAATCATTTTCCCAGTGATGTCACCACCCATGATGATGGCGTCCACGTCATAGAATTTGCCAGAGTTGAGAAACTTTTTTAGGCACACTTCTGATCCATGAATATCTGTTGCGAAAAAATATTTATAATCTTTAGACATTAACGCCCTCCACCAATTTCTTCCGGTAATTCATACCATTGTTTCTTACGGCCAATTATTGACCTCGTTTTCCACTTTGTGGATTTTGAGGCTAATTGCATCGTTTGCATAATGTCTGCTAAGTAAGTATGCACTTGCTCAGCAGACGTGACATCCAAAAGTTTGTCGATGCTGTTATCGACTTTTTCAAAATTATCCAGAACCGTTGTGTACCAACCCCAATCATTGGCGGTCACTTCATTTAGCCGGCTCATCGATATGCCAGGACAATCCGCTACCGCATTTGCATCGGTATGCATGTAGAGAGTGCGCACCACGTCAACAATATCTTTCGCGTTCAGCTCAACGATTTGAAGTTTCGTCAGCAGCAAATGCTCCGGTGCCAATGACAAAGTGTGCAGGCCCAAGTAGTCATTCAGATTGATGGAATGGCACATGTTGAATTCGCCCACGAACACATCGATCTGACGATTGCGTTGTGTGTCATAAAACAGCATCCGCTTGGCGCCATGAAGTGCGTTAAACCGTTGATTGGCCTCGTAACCCATTTCGATCAAGTAATCCGAAAGCTTTTTGCCTGACTTCTTATCGACAACGAAATCGATGTCACCGTATTTTCTGGACAAACTTGCAGGCACATCCTTGTGATTATGTGCTGCAACTCCTACTCCACCAATTAGACGCACTGTGAAGTTCAGAGAATTGGCACCAGTAACCAGTTCCAAGCCTTCGTCACGTGCATCTTCAATGGTCTCTCGCGTCATGCTGGCTCACCAATGGTTAAGCGATGAATCGTGTCGTAATGTTCAGTCCGGGTTTCTTCATCCTTGAAGTTGTAGCTTTCCTTGCCACGGATACGCGCTAAGTGGAATCCGACCAGCGACAGCGGCAGACAGGTCAATAGCGGGCTAATCTCTTCGGAAACATGGCCCGCTAAAGGTAAATGGACACCGGTCTGAGAAATCTTGTGGTCTGAAATGACAATCGGAATTGCACCAAGGAACTCTATTTCGTTCACAATTTCTTGCGCCCGATCAAGGCTTGCACCACTAGGAGCAATCACAACAATGGGAGTATGTTCCTTCGTGGCGAAGTATTCTTCATGGGCCCATTCTTCAATGTTGGTATGCGATCCAATTTGCTGAGGACCCTCGAACAATTTCGCTGCGCCAAATTTTGCCGATGCTTCATTAGGACCGGCACCAATAAAGGAGATCCATTCGTGCTTGGCTAACACAGTTGCAGCATCCACTGCGAGATCGTTATTCAATCGAAGAGTTTCGGCGGCAAGTGCAGGTGCCGTGCGCAATTCGTCAAGGAGTGCGGATGAACCACGCAGCTGCGCAATGTTGCCCGCCAACGCGAACAATGTCATTAACATTCCGACGTATGACGATGTGCCCGGAGAAAATCCCAACGTGGGCACTTCGATGGGCAAAATTTCACCCGCAGCGGTTCCCAACTGTGACGACGGAGCATTCGTTAACGCAATAAATCTGTGGCCATGCTTTTTGACCTGAATCGCAGCTTCGGCAGTTCGACCAACTTTCCCAGAAAATGACAAGCCAATAGCAACCGTATTTTTCGGCAGGTAACGTACGTCGTATCGGGCTAAATCAATGGCGTGAATACCGCGCGTCGGTAACTGCGCATGCTTTGTGAATGCCAAGGTAGTCGCTAAACCAGCAAAGGCGGAATCGCCACAACCTGTGAGCACAAGATGTTCAACACCTGTTTCGTGAATACTCTGCGCAAACTTGGCAATATGGCCATGTACATCATCCATACAATTCTGCATCACATCAGGAATCATCTGAATCTCAGAATTCATCACATTGATGTCACTCTTATTCGTGCTCATGTTCTAGTACCTAACTGTTGTGTTGAGTATCGATCAGGCGCAGGCTGCCAGAATTTTCAATCGCTGTTGCTGCAGTCTTCACGCCCATCATTACTGACTCAAGCGTCGACTTGCCTAGTGCAATTCCGGCCGCAAACGCGCCACAAAATACATCCCCTGCTCCCGTTGTATCTTTCACATTAGCCTCTTGCGCTGGGATGTGGTCCATGCCGTCGTCATGGATATAGAACGCGCCTTGATTTCCCGCTTTCACCACAATGTTCTTTATGGGTTGCTTGGCAACCTCCACCAAAGCGGTATCCAAATCAGAACACGACATCACAATGACGAGTTCCTCTTTGCTCGGCAAGAAATAATCAACCTGGGAAGCAAGGTTTAACAAATCGACCTGATATCCATCAACCCAATCCTCATGAGTATCAAGCACAATGCGTACCTGCGGCGCAGTGGCTCGAAGATGCTTTACCAAGGCTGACGCATTTGGTAGCGGCATTGCGGCCACATGCACCACATCGATTCCCATCATTGCTGACTCGGGAATGTCTTGCGGCATCGGAGCAACTTGTGCTGAACGCTCCTTAGGCGTTCGGTAAACCCAGGTCCGATTTCCATTCCACTCGTAAATCACCCAATTGCGCACCGTCGGACCTGTTATCGGAATCAGATACTCCGTTGTAATGCCAGCCGCACGCATCGCGTCAAGCGCATCGGCTGGAAAGTCATCACCTTGGCGAGCCACGATCCGCGGAGTAACACCATTAACAAACGCTGCCGTGGCGGCGTGAATACTATTTCCGCCTAAGGACCCCATGAGTGTTTGACCATCTGGCAAAACAACATCGTCGATCGTAAGATTGCCCAGAATTAAAAGGGAGCTGTTTATGGCTCCTCCATTTCGTGTCTAAAAATGACATTTGGCTGTGGATTGCACTTACTGCATTGAGCAAGATACAACCCACAGCCAAACGACGCGGTTTACTCTGGTGGGATTTCCTTGTAAGCAAGGGCTACGTCCACACCGCGGCTCTTGTTAATTGCCTTGGATGCTAAGTACCAAATCAAGCCAATAACAACGACACCGATCATGAATTGCAGTGAGATTGTTCTTGTCACAGCAAACGTTGCGTTGATGTTGGTATTCGTGATGAACATAATCATCAAGCCACCTAATGCAACGACACCGCCTAGGCCAGCAAGAGTTACTGTCGGGACACCAAAGATCCGACGGCCACCGCCACCTTCCCATACTGACTTCAAGCGATACGGGAATACCACTCCAGCCAGGCTGACAACAATGAACGCTACGATTTGCGCTAACAACGCACCGAGCAAACTAGCGTTCGGCAAATTGATCAGCGCAATGAGTGCAATTTCACCTGTGACAATACACAGAATAATCGCGTTGACAGGAGTGTGTGTCTTCTCGTTGACATGGCCGAGCTTCTTTGGCATCGCGCCATCAAGCGACCAGGCAAGCATGTAACGAGTAGCTTGAAGCATCGACAAGGGTGTTCCCATCACTGCCCACAGCAAGAAACCAACGCCCATGATTAACAAAAGCGGAACGCTTCCGGTCAAAAGGCTCGCAATCAGGTTGATGCCTGGTGGAATTCCACCTGGCATGGCCAACTTGTCAGCTGCGGTGTTATTGAGGAAAGAAAGCGAACGCAGCCAATCTTGGCCTACTGCACTCTGATATACCCAGACGATAAGAGCCAGAATCGCACCGTTAATCAATACACCACCAACCATGGCGAAGTATTGCGACTTAGAGGCACGCTTAACTTCACCACCAATTTGAGCTGAACCCTGTGCATATCCAACAACGAAAAATACCCATGGAATCATCAAAATTGTGGATGTGAAACTAAATGGTGCACCGACACCGGTAAAGCCGTTGGATGTCGCTGTCGTGACAACATCGTTGAAGCCCAGACTGCCATTTGCAGTAGCAAACGCATTCCATGTGTCAGCAACATTGCCGCCCTGGGTAACTAGTAGGACAGCCATGATCAAAATGCTCAAGCCTGCAATTCCAAACAGCCACTTTTGAACTCGCCAGTAAATCTGCGATCCGTAGATGAGTAATAGGCCGAAAGCAATGGTGATCAAACTTCCGAACAGCAGCACTAGCCACTGTGTGGTGATACCAAATACAGTTTGCTGGCCAAGCAGAGTGCTAGCCATACTGATCCACGACGCTTGCCCAGTAACAGCACCGATTGTTGTCAGCGCCGTTGGGATTGCGAAGATCAATGCAAACCACGCATTGAAACCAATCCAAAAGAATGTCAGCCACATTCCCTGGCTCCATGACATAAGGAAACCAACGAGAGGATGAAGCGCGCGACTCACAAACACATAGTCGCCACCTGATCTGGGCATCGCGGAGGCAAACTCCGAGTACACCCATAGCAAAGTGAACGCCATGACAAGTGTTCCAATTAGAATTGCAAGCAACATGTTTCCACCAGGGAAGTTACCTGGTGCTTGGAGAAGAAGGAAAATCGCACCCAAAGCAACGTTCATACCAAGGGTGTTCATGATCAAGGCATCCCAGCGGGATACCTCTCTGACTAAACCAGTTGAGTTTCGAACGAAATTGTCACCACCAAAATCTGATGGCATTGTATTTTGTGTACTCACACGCTCTCCTGAGCCTATTGACGAACCTGGGAAATCCAGTATTCGAATGCAAAACTGTTGTCTTGATAGGGAAGTACAGGTTTTCGCTCAGACTATCCGAGCAGGCGTGGTCATATAGGCATTTTCGATTAACTTTTTTTGCCCAGCAAGTAAGAAACGTGGTGTCTTATTAACCTATTTATCGGCTAATTTCGAAAGCACATGGGCGTGGTGGTTCTCTAACACCCCTTTGTCGCTTTGCTATTTAATCAACAGCGTAAATGCGAATGCAGCCACGAAAGCATTCACGAGTAACGAATCAATCCGGTCCATGATCCCGCCGTGTCCGGGCAAGATGCTTCCCATGTCTTTGATACCCAAGTCGCGCTTAATCATGGATTCAATCAAGTCGCCAATAAGAGCCGTCACAACAAGTAAGACTGCAACAAGAACGCCGCGGATCCAGCGATCATCCTGGAAAAGTTTGATCCACAATCCAGCACCAACCGCAGCGCCTAAAACAAGCGAACCGACGAGGCCTTCCCATGACTTTTTCGGGGAAATGTTTGGCGCAATCGGATGCTTTCCAGCCAGCGCTCCGACAATGTAGCCACCAAGATCCGCAGCCGCAGTCAACGCAATGAACGCCATAATGCGGCGTCCACCAAGATGCTGATTAGCCATGACCACAGCAAACGCTGCTAACAACGGAACGTACACCGTTATAAGAACTGCTCGTGATACATCGGCAACGTAATTGAGTGGGCCGCCAGCCAGACGCACAGCCAAAATCAAGATTGTGATTACGGCAAGCACCGTGGGAATCATGCGTGGCAAGTTATATGCAGCTGCTTCAACCCCAAGTGCGCCGACCAAAAGCACCACTCGAGTTGCGGTTGCCTTATCAGAAAGCAACACACCGCTGAGTTCATGAACACCGAGTAAAACAAAAAGCGTTACCAACGAGGCAAACGCAAAATTTGAAACGAACAGTGATCCAATCACGGCACTCAATAACAAAACACCAACAACAATCGCTGCTGGCAAGTTGCGACCAGCGCGACCGTAATCAACAGTTCCACTTGTACCAGATTTTTTAGCCATGAATCAAACCTCGAGTAGTTCTACTTCTTTGTGCTTCAACATTTCATCAATGTGAGCAACAGACTTATCGGTCAGGTCTTGCAAAGCCTTTTCGGCACGAGCAACTTCGTCCTTACCCACTTCCCCATCTTTAGCAAGTTTCTCTAAAGCTTCTTTAGCATGACGACGAATGCTGCGAAGTGAAATCTTCGCGTCTTCCGCTTTCGCTTTGGCAACCTTGATGAATTCCTTACGACGCTCTTCAGTCAGTTGTGGAAACGGAACATGGATGATGTTTCCATCATTCGACGGATTAACTCCAAGATCAGAGTCGCGAATTGCGCGTTCAATTGCACCGAGTGCGCTCTTATCAAACGGTGACACAACAGCAACTCGCGCTTCCGGTGTTGTAATCGAAGCCACTTGCTGAATCGGCGTTGGGCTGCCGTAGTAATCCACCACGATCTTGCTAAACAAGCCAGCCGTCGCCCGACCTGCACGAATCGTCGTGAAATCTTCGCGCGTCACTTCAATCGCCTTCTTCATTTTTTCTTCGGCGTCTTGCAGTGTTTCGTTGATCATGGTGTCCTCTTTGCTCGTCGTGCGTAATCTAGGTAAAAAATTTATGGAGTATGAATGTAAGTTCCGATGGGTTCACCGTGTACTGCCCGGGCGATGTTTCCATCTTCGAGCAAGTTGAAGACCACAATCGGCAGTTTGTTATCGCGACACAAACTAATAGCAGTGCCATCGGCGACCTTGAGATTTTGTGACAACACATCATCGTGAGTGAGCTGGTCATATCGTTTCGCCGATGGATTGGTCTTCGGGTCGCTGTCATACACACCATCAACGCCCTTGGCCATCAAAACAACTTCCGCATCAATTTCAAGTGCACGTTGAGCGGCGCATGAATCTGTGCTGAAGAATGGCACACCGAGACCAGCACCAAAAATCACAACGCGACCTTTTTCCAAATGACGTTGCGCCTTGCGTGGGATATATGGCTCGGCCACTTGACTCATCGGAATCGCAGTTTGCACGCGAGTATCGATGCCTTGCTTTTCCAAGAAATCCTGTAGCGCCAGGCAGTTCATCACCGTGCCGAGCATGCCCATGTAGTCAGCGCGAGTTCGTTCCATACCGCGCTCCGAAAGTTGTGCCCCACGGAAGTAGTTTCCGCCGCCAATCACAACAGCAACTTCACGGCCCGACCGCACAACGGCAGCAATTTGGGAAGCAATGTCAGCCACCACATCGGGGTCAACGCCCAGCTTTCCGGCGCCTGCGAAAGCTTCGCCCGACAGTTTCAATAAAACTCGGTTCCAGCCATTAGCTGGAACTCCGGGCCAGGTCGCAGAGGATGTCACACCCCTATTCTGCCTTATCCCCATAACAAACTTGTGCCCACATCCCAATAAATGGATGCGGGCACAATGTTTAACGGTTAGCGGTCTTACAACCACCGAATC
>CANFOW010000036.1 GCA_947448865.1 Actinomycetota bacterium | reverse complement strand
GGTGGGGCGGGTGGGGCTCGAACCCACGACCCACGGATTATGAGTCCGATGCTCTGACCGACTGAGCTACCGCCCCTGACTTGGTTATCTTATCGGAGCCGGTTAGCAACGTAGTCAGGCATCTAGTGCCTTCGATTAGAAGCTTATTGGCGGCTGGTCCCTTGGCGCCTCGGCACCTAAGTCCGGATCGTGAGCCCACAATAATAGGCTTGTAGAACGCTCAACTCTCAACACTGGCGTTCAACTTTTTGGAGGACTCGTGGCCACTGTCTCTACTTACCTCAATTTCCAACTGCAAACTGAAGATGCTTTGAAGTGGTACCAATCAATATTTAATCCAGATGCGCCATTGAATCTGATTCGATTTTCGGACACTCCCATGGGCGAGCAGCTACCTGAAAATGAACGCAATGGCATCATGCACGGCTCCCTTGAAATCATCGGTGGTCACAACATTCTCGCAACCGACATGTTGGAATCCATGGGCCATGTTGTAAAAATCGGAAACAATGTCACTCTGAACTTAACCTTCGATTCCCGGGCTGAAGCTGATCGCATCTACGCCGAGCTTTCACAAGGAGCTACCGAAAAAGCTGACCTCCATGAAGAATCATGGGGCTACTGGGGCGTGTGCTTGGACAAATACGGCATTCGATGGATGTTTAACGCATAGCCGCACAACTGGCTAACCGGCTGCTAACCGCGTAACCGATTGTCGTCACGAAGTTTCGCTCGTCGCTCCTGCGAACTGACTCGAATACAAGTCAAAGTAGAAACCGTGAGCTGCCATTAATTCAGTATGAGTGCCTCGTTCAACTATGTTGCCGGCATTCATGACCAAAATTGTGTCTGCGTCCTTAATCGTCGACAAGCGATGGGCAATAACAAAAGCGGTGCGATCTTTACGCAGGTTCGCCATCGCTTTTTGCACCAACACTTCAGTACGTGTGTCCACAGAACTTGTGGCTTCGTCCAAAATCAACACTGCGGGATCACAAATAAAAGCCCGGGCAATCGTCAACAACTGACGTTCGCCAGCTGACACAGTTGAGTTGTCGTCAGTCAACAGCGAGTCATAGCCGTCGGGAAGTGCGCGGATTAGGTGGTCGACGCTCGCCGCAGTTGCGGCTTTGACGACTTCTTCGTGTGTTGGATTCGTCGTACCAAACGCAATGTTTTCACTCATAGATCCTGTGAAAAGCCACGTATCTTGCAAAACCATTCCGTACTGTGATCGAAGGTGGTCACGAGTCATGTCACGAATGTCAATGTCGTCAAGCAATATTGAACCTGAACTAATTTCATAAAACCGCATCATCAAATTGACGAGTGTTGTTTTTCCGGCCCCTGTGGGTCCAACGATTGCCACAGTATGACCAGGTTCGACAATGAGTGAGAAATCCTCGAGTAGTGGTACATCCGGATTGTACCTAAATGACACGTTTCTAAATTCAATTTTGCCTTGCACTCGACCGCCACCCACAGGGTGCTCGGTTTCGGAAGTTTGTTCCTTGGCGTCTAATAATTCAAAAACTCTCTCAGCCGAGGCAACACCAGATTGTGCGAGATTCATCAATCCAGCAATTTGCGACAATGGCATTCCAAACTGGCGTGAGTACTGAACAAACGCTTGCACATCTCCGAGTGTCATTGAACCTGTAGCAACACGATATCCGCCGATGACAGAAATAGCTACATAAATCAAATTGGAAATGAAGTTTGTTACCGGTTGAATCAAGCCTGACAGGAATTGCGCCGTAAAGCTTGACGCATACAACTTCTCATTGAGATCCGAGAAGTCACGAATTGCTTGGTCTCGGTGTCCGAAAACTTTTACAAGTGCATGTCCGGTATGCATCTCTTCGACATGTCCATTGAGTTTGCCTGTCCATGACCACTGCTCAATGAATTCGCGTTGCGATCGCTTTGCGATGCGCACTGATGCAAACAAACTCAACGGAATCGCAATAAGTGAAATCAATGCAAGCACGGGGCTAATCCACAACATCATCGCTAACACTGACAGCACTGTCAGAATCGAGTTCAAAATTTGTGAGAGACCCTGCTGCATTGATGTTGCAATGTTGTCGATGTCATTTGTGACTCGACTGAGAAGATCCCCACGTGATTGTGTGTCGAAGTAGGACAGTGGCAAGCGACCGAGTTTTTCTTCGGCTTGGCGACGAAGTCTGAACACTGTGCGTTGAGTAATGCCAGCCATCAGATATCCCTGCAACCACATGAAGAACGCAGAGATCACGTACAGGATGGTCACAAGGGCAATAACACGTAGCACCTCATCGAAATTGATACCTTGACCTGGAACGACTGGGCTATTGGCCAACATGTCAGCCAGCCGAGTTTCTCCCTTTGCCCGCATCATCGCGATGACTTGGTCCTTACTCATGCCTGCAGGAATTTTGCGTCCCAAGTAGCCATAAAAGATGTCGTTCGTGGCCCGACCAAGAAGTTTGGGACCGAAGGCTCCCAGAGTGACGCTTGTCGTGATCAGAACTAGCACGCTGTAGAGCGCACGTCGTTCTTTTGTAATCTCCGCGAACAGGCGTTTCAACGTCCCTTTGAAGTCGCGTGCCTTTGCAGGAGGCATCGCACCCATCCCACCGCGCATCGGTCCGCCCATGGGGCGTGGTCCAGCGTCTCGGTTACTCATGAAACCTCCTCTGGACTCAGTTGCGAGTACACAATCTCTCGGTAAACCTCGCACGTCTTAAGGAGTTCATGATGCGTCCCGATTCCGGAGATTTTTCCTTGATCTAAAACAAGGATCTGGTCGGCAGACAAAATACTGCTGACACGTTGTGCAACTACAATCAGCGTTAACTCACTTGCATGCTCATGTAGCGCAGCTCGCAATTTCGCATCTGTTGTGAAATCTAAAGCAGAAAAGCTGTCGTCCAGTAACAAAATTGGGGCACCTTTGATGAGTGCTCGGGCAATAGAAATTCTTTGACGTTGCCCACCAGATACATTCGTGCCACCTTGCGCAATGGGGCTACTAACTCCATCGGGCATTGCTTCGACGAAGTCGCTACCTTGTGCGGTTTTCAGGGCATCCCACATTTGTTCGTCCGTTGCCTCACTACGTCCGTACTGAAGGTTGCTCGCAATAGTTCCGCCGAAGAGGAATGAGCGCTGTGGGACGAGGCCAATTTGGGACCACAGCACTTCCAGAGATTGGTCTCGAACATTCACGCCATCAATGAGAACTTCACCGCTCGACACATCTATAAAGCGCGCAATGAGATTGATTAGAGTTGTCTTGCCGCTTCCGGTACTTCCCACAATCGCGGTTGTTGTTCCTCGCGCTGCAGTAAACGTGATGTCACTGAGAACAGGATGTTCCGCGCCTGGATACCGGAATTCAACATTGCGAAATTCCACAAGACCGGTTCTTGTGTCTGGTTCAATCGGCTGCGCTGGCTCAATGACAGATGATTCGGTAACGAGTACCGCAACAATGCGTTCCGCGCTGGTTGCAGCACGTGGAATCATCAGCGACATCATGACGCCCATCATGACCGACATCAAAATTTGCATAAGGTACTGCAGAAATGCTGTGAGGTTACCAATTGGCATGGAACCCGTATCGACAAGATGCCCACCAAACCATATGACTGCAACACTTGAGAGATTCAAAATAAGTGTGAGTGAAGGAAACATAATTGCGAAAGTGCGCGTCACTTTCAAGGTGTTCTGCATCAAGTCTTCGCTTGCCACATCAAAACGCTTCTCTTCGTGTGTAGTTTTGACAAAGGCTCGGATTACTCGAATACCTGAAATTTGTTCGCGCAAAATAAGGTTGATTCGGTCAATCTTGATTTGCATGACTCGGAAAAGCGGCACGACTCGACGTAGTAGTAACCAAATAATCACGCTCATGACAGGGACGCTAATCAGTAACAGCCGTGACAACACGAGATCGGTCCGTAGAGCCATGATGATGCCACCAATGCCCGTGATCGGCGCACTCAACATCATGGTCAAACCCATGAACAACACCATCTGAACCTGTTGCACATCATTTGTATTACGCGTGATGAGCGATGGTGCGCCGAATTGGTTCAATTCACGTGCCGAAAATTTTTCAACCGCTACAAATACGTCTTTTCGCAAATCGCGACCAAAGGCCATGGCGGCACGTGAGCTGTAGTACGCAATCACAATTGAGGTGACCATAACTAATGCGGACGCTGCAAGCATGTAGCCACCGATACGCCAGATATATCCGACATCACCTTTGGCGACACCATTATTAATAAGGTCGGCATTCAAACTCGGTAAATACAAAGTCATCAGAGACTGAACTAAGAGCAGCGCTGTGACACCGGCAACCTGGATTCGGTAGGGGTGTAGGTAGTCCTTCAGCAGACGGACTAGCACTGAGTCTCCATATCTATTGAGTATAGTTACGCGTGCGCTAACCCTTTTCAGTGCTGCTCAGTCTGGCCGCTAGTCAGGCGGGGAATTCCACAAGTCACCATCATGGGAACCGGAACAGCTGCGCTGGCTGGGACCCAACGTTGGGTACGTAATGACCTAGGCAGACAATCCCGACGACCGTATTTAGGGACCCGGAAAATACCGATTTTTGATCAAAACTGGCTCGTAAACACACTGTGAAATGTAAACGAACACTTGGATTAGGGTGGTTTCGGGCGATTTTGCTGAGTACGACATCGCTAGGATTTTTTTCGTAAGGTTCTGGTTGCCGTAACCAAAAGGTGGAAATGTGCTCTCGCAGAGTTTGAAGAACAAATGGCTTCTCGTTGTGAAAGCGTTACCTTTCGCCGTCGCAGCCGTGGTTTTGAGATTCATCGTAATAAACGTGCTCAACGTTAATTTGACGCTGAAGTTCACAGATATTTCACCGATTCTCACCGGTCTGACGTTCATTCTCGGTTTGATGTTGGCCGGCGTGCTTACTGACTATAAAGAAGCCGAAAAACTTCCAGCAGTAGTTGCTCGAAGCCTGAACGATCTTGATGGATTATCCCGTCGCGGATTAAGTCGACTGGATGAAGATGCGAGCTGGGCGCACGAACGCGTTCTGGCTTTAACTGAAACTGTCAATGACTGGTTACATTCACGGGCGACAGACGACGAGTTGTGGTTTGCGCACAGTTACATGGGTGAACTCATATTGGATTTAGACAAAAAGGGAGTTTCTGACGTCTACCTTCATCGCATGATGCGAGTGAACAGTGATGGCGGGAATGCATTGTCTCGCATTGAAGTGATTCGCGAAACTGAATTTGTTTCAGTTGGTTATGCGTTGATGGAACTACTTGTCGTGGGTGTTGTCGTCGCTCTCGCCGCAGTGCAATTTTCGACAGCAACAATCGGGTATGCGATTTGTGGTGCACTGTCATTGACGTACACCTACCTAGTCCTCCTGACCAAGGACGTAGACAATCCATTTGGTCATGGGGAAAACGGCGGCAAGGGAAGTGGAGCGGATGTCAGTCTTGCGCCATTCATCCGAACGCTCAACAAGCTGCGTGCCGCACATGTGACTCGGTCACAAAAGGTTTAGGAAGATCGAGAACTCAGGCACTGCCGCTTCGTCGACGTTCGATGCGCTTGGTTGTGCTTGGACCACTTGACTTGGGGCCAGTTTTATCGGAGGACGCTCCGGAATTCTTTACGCCACCAGGACCAGCTTTTTTGCGTTCTAGAGCTGCCAGGAACGCAGCCTTTGCGGGATCAAGTTCTTTGTCTTTGGCCATGAAGCCATTCAACCACTGAATGCCTGCAAAGCCTGCATTCCGCCTCAACAGTTCGGTCGACAGACCCCGCTAGCATCGACTTGTGAACGAAATCGGACCTCGAGTGACGGGTCACGCCCACGTGCGGGCTGCGCTTCGAGATACCCAGACCTATTCATCCGATTTGCTTGGCGATTGGGATGTGCGCGATTACCGTCAACTTCCTCTCGAGGTTGACCCTCCACGGCACCACATGTATCGGTCGGCGCTCACTCCCATGTTTGTTCGCCCGCGCATTGAGTCTTTGCGTCCCCAACTCGAACAACACATTCGCTCTACTGTGGATGAATTCGAATCCGCTGGCGGTGGAGATTTCGTTCGCGATGTTGCCTTGAAGTCGGTTGTCCGGTGCCTTGCTGTAATTTTCGGTCGACCGAACGACGTAGAGGAATGGGCGTCGTGGGGCGCCGATGTGTGGACAGCTGCAGGTCCTACCCGAAGCGGCGACACGTTGCACACTTATTTGGAACGCGTGTATACCGAACCCCTGCATAACGATTCTCAAGATTATTGGGCGTTTCTTAAGCGATTGCGATTTGATGACCGACCTATTACGCGAGACGAGTTCTTTGGAATTGCGGGAGTAAGTCTTGCTGGTGGTCGCGACACAATTGTGAAACTGGAAAGCGGAATGGCGTGGGATTTGTTAAATAATCCTGACCATCGTTTGCAACTTGCACACGGGTCAGCCAAGTACTCGGCTGCGATTCAGGAATACTTACGCTATTTTACTCCGCTCGAGTCCTTGCATCGCATTACGCCTGACCAACAAGCGATAGATCCCTCAGAACGCGATCCAAAGATGTATGCAGCAGTCGACTTCGCATCTGCGAATTATGATGACGAAGTTTTCGAACATCCAGACCAAATTGATTTCACTCGCTCAAAAATTGCTCATCTCGCTTTTGGTTTTGGTCCACATTCATGCATTGGAAATCACGTTGCCGAGATTGAGGCAGACATCATGCTGCACGAACTCGTGGAGCGTATTTCACGCTGGTCACTAACAGAACCTGCTGACATTGAATGGCACGCAATTGATGGCTACAACTATCCGCGACACGTGAAGACCGTGACTATCACCACGGGCAAATTACCCCGA
Organism: Actinomycetota bacterium; assembly: GCA_947448865.1. GTDB lineage: Bacteria > Actinomycetota > Actinomycetes > S36-B12 > UBA5976 > UBA5976. The sequence goes on along the minus strand of CANFOW010000036.1, from coordinate 8,391 downwards.
TAGGGTCAGATTATGAGTAATGAACGTAAAGGCACTGTGTTAGTAGCGATTCAATTTCTACTTCTCGCACTCATCGCATTTATGCCTCGATGGGGCAGTGTGACCATTCCAGGTTTAGCTTTCCTTGTTGGAAAAGTTCTTTTCTATGGTGGTCTGCTTGGAATGTTTTGGTCGTTTCGCAGCCTGGGAGCTTCACTGACAGCTAGTCCTGTTCCCCTCGAGAGCGCCCGGTTGATCACCACGGGTGCCTATGCTCGAGTGCGTCATCCGATTTACCTGTTCCTGTTGGCGATGACGCTAGGCATGTCATTGTCAGCGTGGTCACTGGCCCGATTCACGGTGTGGCTCATTCTGGCGGGCTTACTTCACTACAAAATGCGTTGGGAAGAGTCGTTATTGTTATCGAAGTACCCCGATTACGCTAACTATCAATCCCGCGTTCCTGCCCTGATTCCACGCAAATCCTGAGGAGACACAATGGCCACTACTGAACTCACCGCACAAACTTTTGATTCCACTGTCACTCAGGAGGGCATCACAGTTGTTGACTTTTGGGCGTCCTGGTGTGGTCCATGTATGCAATTTGCGCCTATCTATGAAAAGACGTCAGAAGAACGACCACACATCACTTTCGCCAAAGTAGATACCGAAGCCGAGCAGGAACTTGCTGGAGCTGCACAAATCAGCGCAATCCCCACATTGATGATTTTCCGTGACGGAATTTTGTTGTTCAATCAAGCCGGAGCGCTACCTGCACCGCAGTTAAACAAGCTACTTGATGCAGTTGAAGCAGCCGACATGGACGACATCCGTCGCCAGATGGCACAAGAAAACGCTTAGCGCATAATAAACGGATCGCCGATTGGCGCTTCGCTGGTGTTAATCCACACCGACTTTGTGCGGGTGTAGTCAAGAATTGACTCAGCTCCACCTTCGCGACCGTATCCGCTCATGCCGTATCCACCGAACGGCATCATGGGTGAAATAACGCGATAGGTATTCACCCACACAATGCCGGCGCGAATTTTGCGCACCATGCGATGAGCACGACCAAGATCGCGCGTGAACACACCACTGGCAAGTCCGTACTTCGTGTCATTCGCTAATGCAACTGCTTCAGCTTCGCTTGTGAACGTCAGCACACTCAACACAGGACCGAATAATTCTTCTTGCACACACGCAGTGTCAGGGGACACGCAATCAAGCACAGTTGGCTCAAAGTAGAAGCCTGCGTGATTATCGGGTTGCTTACCGCCCGTTAGCACTGTCGCGCCTTGTTCAACGCTTCGCGCAACAAGTTCCTGAATCGCAGCAAGTTGGCGACCTGTGGCAAGCGGTCCCATTTCGGTCTCGAGTAATTGTGGATCCCCGATGACAATCGCTTGCGCCTTAGCGACCAAGCGAGTGACAAGTGCATCGTGAACAGACTCGTGAACAATTAGTCGAGAACCTGCAACACAACTCTGACCCGTAGCCGCAAAAATCCCCGACACGATTGCATTGGCTGCGCTATCAATGTCTGCATCTTCAAAAACAACAACAGGTGACTTGCCACCAAGTTCCAAGGATGTGACGGCAAGATTCTCTGCGGCGTTACGCACTATGTGCCGCGCAGTTCCCGGCCCACCTGTAAATGCGATTCGAGACACGAGTGGGTGAGTGGTTAGAGCCTTGCCTGCGGTGTCGCCAAAGCCTGTGATCACATTTACAACACCAGATGGGAATCCGGCTTCGTGAACCAGGCGTGCAAACTCGAGCAAGGGAGCCGGCCCATCTTCACTGGCTTTAATAACAACGGTGCAACCTGCAGCAAGTGCAGGTGCAAGTTTGACGGCAGTTAAAAACATTTGCGAGTTCCACGGAACGATTGCAGCCACCACGCCAATTGGCTCGCGCAAGGTATAAGCCTCCATGTCGGGCTTATCGATTGGCATGTGATGACCAACAAGTTTGTCCGCTAGTCCTGCGAAGTATCGGTAATACTCAGCGATATACAGAACTTGGGATCTGGTTTCTCGGCGAATTTTCCCGGTATCAGCGGTTTCGATTTCAGCAAGCAGGTCGTTGTTTTCCACCAGCAAATCAGCAAGGCGCATCATCAGTTTTGCGCGTGCACCTGCATTCATTGACGTCCATGCAGAATCAACTAAAGCCTCGTGCGCTGCAACAACAGCGCGATCCACGTCACTTGCAGATGCAGCAGGCATTGACGCCCAGACTTGACCGGTGGCCGGATTGATACTGTCGAAGGTTTCTGCGGCATCTTCAAACGCACCATTTATGTATTGCTGAAACGTGCGAGACGCCATGGCTGACTCCTAGTTAGTGAATGCTGGCACAACTTTATCTATGAACAGACTCAAGCTCTTGCTCTTCTGTTCAAAGTCCATGTGGCTATCGAGCCAAATGCTGAACTCGTCATAGCCCAGAGCTTCGTAGCCCTTGATTTTCGCGATGACTTCTTCGGGCGTTCCAACGACCATGTTTTTGCGCAATTCACTTGCTGCATAGGCAGGATTGAGGGCTCGGTCTTCATCGGTGACGGGCTCAATAAAGCCATCAACAATCGGTGCAGTGTTGCGGAACCACTTTGCGAAATAGTGGAAGAACTCTTCCATGTCGCGTGACCCGCGAACAATTTCGTCTTCGGTTTCAGCAACATATGTATGCATCAGGAGCATCACTTCGGGACGAGGCATCGTGGGATTTTCAGCGCAGGCTGCGTTGAACTTGTCCATCAGTCCAGCGACTTCACTTTCGCCGAGGTGCAGTGGAGTCACTTGGATGTTGCAACCATGAGCAACGGCAAACGAATGGGTATTGGGATCACGAGCAGCTACCCACATCGGAGGAAATGGTTTCTGAATTGGACGTGGAACCGCAGTCGTTGTCGGGAACTGCCAGTACGTTCCTTCATGCGCGTAGTTGCCGATGAGAAGTTGTTGCACTGCAGGTATCAGTTCCCGCATGCGTAGCCCGGCGTCCATAGCGACGTCTGCTGCTTTTTTGTCACCAGTGAAGGAACTAAAGTTCGGGAACTGGCGTTCATACTCAAACATGTATGCGCCGCGTGCGATGCCAACATCCAGGCGACCGTTACTCATGACATCAAGTTGTCCGATTTCGCCAGCCATGCGAATCGGGTGGAAGAACGGTGCAATCGCGGTACCGGTACCGAGTCGAATTGTGGAGGTCTGACCGGCAAGATACGCCAGGCTCACAAACGCACTCGGTGACACAGTGAACTCCATAGCGTGATGTTCGCCTACCCAGACTTTGTCAAAGCCACCACGTTCGGCCATCAACGTTAGTTCAGTCAGTTCTTCTTGTAGCTGGCGATGCGAAATGCTGTCGTCGTAACGTTCGACTTGATGAAAAAGTGAGAACTTCATGAGTCACTCCCGAGTAGGTCTTCGTGTAAAACAGTCTGGCGAATCAGTTCAGTGACGACATGTGGCGCAGTCAAACTCATCATGTGACGTTGCTCACCGAGTACAACACATCGCCCATTCGCAACGATGTGAGACATGGCGTGTGACATCTCTGGCGTGGAATTTGGGTCTCCGTCGCCCGTGGCAAAAACCGCAGACATGTCGAGTAGTGACAGTCGCGATCCGTCTTGATCTTCGGCTGTGGCAAACACCATGTAGGCGTTTGCGTAGCCAGATGCGTTAACGCTTTCGAGAAGTTGGCGAGAAAGTTGTTCGCCTTCGGAAATTCCATTTTCGCGATGTCCATCAAACCACCGATCGAGTGTTTGATCTATGTTCATAACGCCATCGACAGCCAGTGCATGTGCTCGTCGTAACACAGGTGCACGCTGTTCCTCGGTGCGCTGGAAAACTGCATTTAATGCGATCAACGATGCAACACGTTCGGGATAGCGGATTGCTGTCTCAATGGCGACAAGTGCGCCTAGGCTATGTCCAACGATGTGAGCTGATGCAATGTCACGATCATCAAGTAAAGAAATAAGTTGCGCGGCAAAATCAGGTAATGATGTCGCATCATGGTTAACAACGGTGTCGCCATGGCCCCACATGTCGTATGTGATGACGTCAAACTCCGCATTGAGGTCATTGACTTGCGGTGCCCAGAATGCCTGTTGCATTCCAACACCATGAATGAGCACAATCGGAATACTTGCCGAAGCCGCGTTACCGAATCGGCTCCACGACGTTCCTGACGATGTCTGTCCGTGCGCTATCGCTTGCGGAAGAGTAAAGAGGTCAGACATGAGGTGACAAGATTCGCTAGCTTTGGTTATCGCCGAGCTCAGCTAAATCTTGATACCGATCCCCGATGCGATGATGAGGACGTCCACCAATCGATGCACCTAAAGCAACAACAATTTCATCAGGTGCAGGTGCATCAACAATGCTGAAGTGAATAGTGAGGTAATGAGAACGCATACCTTCGTCGTTCTTGTGCATCAATGGAATCTGGATTGGGCAGTTCGGTCCACCTCGGACGTTTGTGAATGACAGGTAACTTGTGGCGCCCACTGCTTTGCGATAAAAATTTCCAAAGCGCAACGTGTGAATCAATGCCGAAGCATGCTCGACTTCACCGGAGGTACCCACGATTGCGGCCTTGCCATAGCCTTCAACGGCTTCGCCAGATCCCGTCATTTTGAGAATTTCGTCGGTCAAGATTTGACCGAGTTGTGGCGCAATGTCATGGATTTCAGGCTTGAGGTCTTCAACAAAACCGCGACCAGCCCAGGGGTTAGGAATTACTGCAGCAGCAGCGAAAAGTTGCAATGGCTTACCAGCTGCACGGCCGCCTTCAATGCGGGTTTCTTCAGTAAAGGTAACGAGTTTACGAATCTGCACAGGAGCCATGATGAGTCACTTTCTTAATCAAAGATTAATCGTCAGACTATCGCAAGACCCTTGTGACACTAGGCGCTTCCAGATGAGTGCCATGTGCGATACACCACGAATTAGCTTCCAAAACACAAAGGGACCGAGTTGACTCGGCCCCTTTGTGTTCTTGAGGGTTTAAAAGAACGGCAACGTGCGCACACGCGTGCCGTTGAGTCGGGCGTAGGCGTTGGCCAATGCGGGTGCCACAGGTGGAACAGCAACTTCGCCGATTCCACCGAGGAACTCGGCGCCACTTTCGATGATCTGAACCTGAATTACTGGCGCTTCGCTCATCTTCATCAAACGGACGTTGTTGAAGTTGCTTGTCGACGCCTTTCCATTCGTAAAGGTTGTCTTGCCCCATAAGGATGAGGTCAGACCTTGAATGATGCCACCTTGCATTTGCGCTTCGACCTGTGTGGGATTCACAGCCATGCCAGGGTCAACAGCCATACATGCTCGATGAATGGTCAGGCTGCCAGCCACTGGTTGCGATACTTCAACAGCCAGACATGCAAGCGAACCGAAACCGGTTGCAAGCGCAATGCCGTAGGCGTGCCCTGTTGGAGCTCCGGCATCCCAGCCGATCATTGACGCAGCTGAATTTAAGACTGCGAGTTCACGCGTCTTTCCTGCGAGCAAAGCGCGACGGAAAGCAACGGGATCTTGACCAGCAACAAGAGCTGCTTCATCAATTGCCGACTCAACTGCAAAGCAGTTCATTGATTCGCCAACTGAACGCCAGAAACCTACGGGAATAGTCGAAGGATGACGAACAAACTCAACAAGCTTGTTGGGAATGTTGTAAGGCGTGCCAACTAATCCATCGACGTTGTCGTTGCCGGTTGCACCAATCCAACCACGTTGGAATAGGGGAGAAACCGAAACGTTTCGCGCTTGGAAGGAGGTGGGTGTGCCACTTGCATTCATGCCGAGACGAACGCGAATCAATCCAAACGGACGATACTGGTCGTGACTGAAGTCCTCATCACGAGGCCAGAACAGTTTCACTGGCTTACCCACGACCTTGGCGACCTTCACTGCTTCAGCGACAAAGTCCTGTTCAATCTTGCGACCGAATCCGCCACCGAGCAATGTGATGTGAACCGTCACGTTTGCGGCAGGAATTCCTGTAAGTGATGACACTGTCGCCGCAACCCAACCAGCTGCCTGAGTGGGAACCCACACTTCTGCTGAATTTGCCGACAAGGACACCGTGCAGTTAGGAACTTCCATCATGACGTGTGGCAGGAACGGAACTTGATAAGTTCCTTCGAACTTCTTTGGTGCAGCTGTGTACGTTGCCGCAGCTGTTCCGATGTTTTCAGGAAGCGGTGTACCTGGAGTACCGGACGCCATCAAGGTGTTTGCAGTTGTCAAGATCGCAGCAGATGTCATCGCAGCAGCGCCAGCCGGAGCTGTCCACTTGATGCCATCACGCCACGTCGAACTTGTTGATGAAATACCGATTGCACAGTAATCCAGTGGGATCCACGAATTCGCTGCCACAACAGCAACTGCGTTGCCTAAGTTAATGACGTGTGTGGCACCGGCAGGAAGTTTTGGCGTTGCAGCCAACGTGCCACCGATTGCTGGACTATGTCGCACAGCTGCGTAAACCATGCCCGGAACCTGGACATCGAGGCCGAAGATTGCAGAGCCATCAACTTTGCCACGAATGTCAGTGCGGTTAGCGCGAGTACCGATGATGCGCCAATTCGCTTTTGGTGTCAGCGCAGGACTTGCAGGCGGTGTTAGCAGGGCAGCTGCAGCAGCAACCGATGCGTAGGTTCGTGTCTGGCTGTTTACGGTGTTTGAAATAACGCCTGCCGACGCTGAGCAACTACTTGGTGCAACACCCATAGATGTCGCAGCAGCAGCAATCAACATGTCACGTGCTTGTGCACCCGCTGTGCGCATGGCGAGGAAATTCGCACGCACACCGAATGATCCACCTGTGATGTAGGACTGTGCCCAAGGTGCAGACTCAGTTTTTACTTGAGTCCAATTAACCATGAGCTCTTCAGCAACGCATTGAGCAAGGCCAGTCATAATGCCCTGACCCATTTCTGCGCCACCGAATGCAACGGTCACAGTGTTATCCGCATTAATTGTCAGATTGCCACCGATTTTGGTTGCAGCACCGGCTGCTTGTGCGACACTGTCTGGCATTGACGACTCGAGAGTAAATGCAAGGACCGCGCCAGCACTGCCGGCCATAAAACTACGTCGTGAAAAGCCAGAGTTCACTGGCTCAGATTCGTTCTGAATTAATTGATCAGTCATTACTTCACCGGTGCCTGTCCAGTAGCGCGCTTAATTGCGGCACGAATGCGTGGGTAGGTACCACATGCACATAAGTTTGCGATTGCAGAATCAATCTGGGCATCAGTCGGCTTGGCGTTACCACTGACAAGCTTTGCGGCGCGCATGAGCACACCTGACTGGCAGTACCCACATTGTGGTGTTTGTTCATCAATAAATGCCTGTTGAATTTTGGACAACACACCATTCGTTGCTAATCCTTCAACTGTGACGATTTTGACGGTCAACACATCCTTCATTAACAAATGGCATGCTTTTTCGGCAGAGCCATCAATCCAGACATTGCACGCATTACAGATTTCAATGCCACATCCGTATTTTGTGCCGGTTAATCCGAGCACATCTCGCAACACCCACAGCAGTGGTGTCGCTGGATCTACGTCAACAGTGCGTGCAACACCATTGACGTTAATGGTCATAACGGTCATTTCTTCCCCTCCACGGTAAAACCCCCAACAAGGAAACGCTAACGATTGGTTTGATGAAATCTGCCCATTTACTTGAGAGGTAGCCCTCAGATTCGTCCAAGAATTGGCCAATTTTCCTGAGGTTGAGCAAGATGAGAGGAAATCACTACAATACAAAGAACACTTTACTTTTTTAGTTAACGGCTGCGTTGATGAGGTTAATGTGGGTGGAACAAAGGAGTTCTAGGTGAGGCCACGACGCATTGTCATCATTGGCGCGGGAATCGCAGGCACTGGACTCGCTGATGAATTGGCACTTCGAGGTCATGAAGACATCACGGTGATTGACCAAGGACCGTTATTTAAAACAGGTGGCGCTACATCACACGCACCTGGGCTGATGACCCGCACAAGTCCTTCCCAAATGATGTATGGGCTAGCTGATTACACCATCCGAAAACTCATGACCATGAGCCATGACGGCTTGCCCAGTTTCTATGACGTTGGTGCTCTCGAAATTGCGACTACGCCAGAACGCTGGGCGTATCTTCAGCGAAGACTCGAATTTGCTCAGTCGTGGGGTTTCGAAGGTCGACTGGTTGACCCGCACGAAGCTGCACAATTAAATCCGCTTTTAGATGCTGATTCGATACTGGGTGCCTATGCCACGTCGCGCGAAGGAATTGGCAAAGCGTTGCGCGGTGCGCAAGCGCAAGGCGCTCGAGCCCAAGCTTCGGGTGTGAAGTTTTATGGGAACACGCAAGTACTTTCAGTAACTGTCACACATGATC
>CANFOW010000035.1 GCA_947448865.1 Actinomycetota bacterium | reverse complement strand
GGATTTTTTGACGATGTGCTTTTGCAAATTGGTGTGCCGCAAATTGACGATCGAGTACGCGCAACGATCGAAGAGAAGTTGGTCGGTCATGCCTAGTGTGTGTCGTGTTTCTGACCTTACGGACCGAGCACCTCGCAAGTTTGATGTTGACGGAGAAGACGTACTTGTTGTGCGGATTGACGAAGACATATTCGCAGTTAGCGATGTTTGTTCACACAGCGAAGTTTCGCTGAGTGAAGGCGACATCGTTGGTTGCACAATCGAATGTTGGTTACACGGATCAGCTTTCAACCTCAAGACCGGTGTTCCTCTGGGTCCACCTGCAACTCAACCAATAGAAACGTTTGACGTCACTTTGAGTGACGAAGCGGATCCCGAAGTGTTCGTCAGCGTAAGGAGCTAACAATGTCAGAATTAGAAATTAAGGGACTTCAGGTTCAGGTATCAACTGATGATGGACCAAAAGATATTTTGCGTGGGGTTGACTTAGTAGTTAAGTCCGGAGAAACTCATGCACTTATGGGACCTAACGGCTCAGGTAAGTCAACATTGGCTTACGCAATTGCTGGTCACCCGAAGTACAACATCACAGGCGGCACAGTCACGCTTGATGGTCAAGATGTTCTTGCTATGAGCGTTGATGAACGCGCTCGCACGGGACTGTTTCTTGCGATGCAGTACCCAGTTGAAGTTCCCGGAGTATCAGTCTCGAACTTCTTGCGCACATCTGCCACAGCCATTCGCGGTGAAGCACCTAACCTTCGTACCTGGATCAAGGAAATGAAGGAAGCGATGGCCGCATTGCAGATCGATCCTGCTTTCGCAGAACGTTCTGTCAACGAAGGTTTTTCTGGCGGTGAGCGCAAGCGCACAGAAATTCTTCAGCTTGAAATTCTTAAGCCAAAGATTGCCATTCTGGACGAAACCGACTCTGGTCTTGACGTTGACGCGCTTCGTGTTGTGTCGGAAGGCATCAACCGAGTTCGCGAAACTGGCGAGACCGGCGTTCTTCTGATCACGCACTTCACTCGAATCCTGAACTATGTGAAGCCTGATTTCGTGCATGTGTTCTTTGAAGGTCGCATTGTTCGCGAAGGTGGCCCTGAACTTGCTGCAGAGATTGAAGCGAACGGTTACGCAGAATACGTTGCTGTTTAGTTCATGACACTCCTAGACGTTGCACGCATCGCGGCTGACTTTCCCATATTGGGTAGGACAGTTCGCGATGGTCAACGTCTTGTGTATCTTGACAGTGGAGCAACGTCTCAAAAACCGCGACAAGTTCTCGATGCGGAGCGCGAGTTTTATGAAAAGCACAATGCTGCAGTTCATCGTGGTGCGCATCAACTTGCCGAAGAAGCAACTGACGCATTTGAGTCAGCTCGATTAACGATTGCACAATTTGTCGGTGCACAAACTGATGACATTGTCTTTACTAAAAATGCTACCGAGGCAATTAATTTGGTCTCGTATGCATTTCTTAATGCGACATTAAAAGCAGGTCGCGGAATGTCGCTTCCTGATGGCGCGCAACGTTTCGTGCTAGCCGAAGGTGATGAAATTGTTGTTTCTGAAATGGAACACCATGCAAACCTTGTGCCATGGCAAGAGTTATGTGACAAAACCGGTGCGGTACTCAAGTGGATTGGCCTGACAGACGACGGTCGCCTGAACTACAACGACTTAGAGACTGTTCTGAATTCTCGCACCAAAATTGTGGCTATTACCCAGCAATCAAATCTGCTGGGAACCATCAATGATGTTGGCGCCATAGTCGCTGCAGCTCATGGTGTTGGCGCACTGGTATTGCTGGATGCCTGTCAGAGTGTTCCACACATGCCCGTTGACGTTGCTGCACTTGGCGTAGATTTCATCGCTTGGAGTGGCCACAAGATGCTTGGCCCATTAGGAATCGGCTGTCTCTGGGGACGTGCCGAGCTCCTGGCTGCGATGCCGCCATTCATCACAGGTGGATCAATGATTGAAACCGTGCAGATGGATCGATCTACCTTTGCGCTCCCACCAAAACGTTTTGAAGCCGGTGTTCCAATGGCTGCGCAAGCAGTAGGTTTGGCCGCCGCAGTTAACTATTTGAACGCGATCGGTATGGACAAAGTGCAAGCACATGAGCATGCGCTGACGTCTTATGCGCTAGGTGCGCTTGGTGATATGCCAGGTGTTCGCATTATTGGACCGCTTGATTCTCGCGATCGTGGTTCTGCTGTGTCGTTTGTTGTCGATGACATTCATCCGCACGATGTCGGTCAAGTCCTGGATGAGCACGGCGTCGAAGTTCGTGTCGGGCACCATTGCGCGTGGCCGGTATGTCGTCGATACAGTGTTCCAGCCACAACTCGTGCCACGTTCTACATCTACAACGGTATTGAAGACGTAGATGCTCTTGTTTCTGGAATTCAGTCTGCTCAACAATTCTTCGGAGTCTCGGTATGAAGTTAGAAAACATGTATCAGGAAATAATTCTTGACCACTACAGGCACCCACATGGCAAAGGTCTTCGCGAAAACGTGGACGCGCAAGTACATCACGTGAATCCAACATGCGGCGATGAAATCACCTTGCAGGTAACCATTGATCCAGAGAATCCCGATCGCGTCATTGTGTCGTACGACAATCAAGGCTGTTCAATTAGCCAAGCTTCTGCGTCAATTTTGTTTGATCAACTGAACAATCAATCAATTCAGACTGGTATGACCGCAGTAGACCACATGGTGGCCATGATGCAACGTACTGAAGAACCCAATGAAGATGTACTCGGCGATGGCATTGCACTTGTCGGGGTTGCCCAATATCCAGCGCGTGTGAAGTGCGCACTACTGTCTTGGATGGCATGGAAAGATGCCGCAATCCAAGCCCAAGGAGAGGAAAGTCATGCTTAAAGAAGATGATGTTTTGGAATTAATGCGCGATGTGGTTGATCCTGAGCTTGGAATCAACGTTGTTGATTTAGGTCTGGTTTATGGTGTGACCGTTGACGATGCCAACATCGCGACTATTGATATGACGCTAACCTCGGCTGCGTGCCCGCTCACAGATGTGATTGAAGATCAAACTCGCGCAGCGCTCGATGGCCATGTGTCTGATTTCAAACTTAACTGGGTATGGATGCCACCTTGGGGACCAGACAAGATAACTGATGACGGTCGCGAAATGCTCCGCGCCCTTGGATTCAACGTTTAGTCGAATTCTCGCTTGACGATCGGCAGTTAGTTTCCCGGTTACGTGACCTTGTCGTTTTTGCCCGCTTAAAGCCGAGCTGGGGCACAGGTAGAATAGGGAATCTCCACCTCTACATTTAAGGACGTCGCACCTCGTGATTCAAGCAACTGAACTCGAGTTACGTGCTGGCGCAGATGTCCTGCTCACTGGAGCAACCTTTCGAATTGATTCGGGCGATCGGGTTGGGCTCGTTGGTCGAAACGGTGCTGGCAAAACAACGATGACTAAGGTGCTCGCCGGTATTAATCAGCCCGCACTAGGTCAGGTCGCGTCATCTGGAACAGTGGGTTATTTGCCGCAAGATCCACGAACAGGCGATCTTGACGTTGTTGCACTTGATCGTATTTTGAGTGCTCGAGGACTCGACGAAGCACTGCGCCGTTTACGTCAGGCGGAAATCGACATGGCGAGTACCGATGATGCAGTTCGAGAGCGGGGGATGCGCAAGTACTCTTCGGCAGACGAAGCATTTCAGGCAGCCGGGGGATACGCCGCCGAAAGTGAAGCAGCATCGCTCGCGAGCAGTGTGGGTCTGCCCGTTAATGTCTTGGCTCAACAGTTGGGAACACTCTCGGGTGGGCAACGACGACGAGTCGAGTTAGCGCGCATTCTTTTTAGTGGCGCCGACACATTGCTATTAGATGAGCCAACAAACCACTTAGATGCGGATTCCATCGCCTGGCTGCGCACGTTTTTGATTAATCATCAAGGTGGACTTGTTGTGATTAGTCACGACGTCGACTTACTTGAGGCCACGGTCAATCGGGTATTTCATCTGGATGCAAATCGTCAAGCATTAGACATCTACAACGTGGGTTGGAAAGAGTATCTGTCGTCACGTGAATCAGATGAACGCCGTCGCAAACGTGAGCGCGTTAATGCCGAAAAGCAAGCAGCGGTTCTCAAGCTGCAAGCTGACAAAATGCGTGCCAAGGCTTCAAAGGCGAAAGCTGCACAAGGCATGCTTAAGCGCGCAGATCGGTTACTTGCTGGTGTTGAAGGTGAGCGTGCCTCGGATCGCGTAGCAAAGTTACGATTCCCTACGCCATCGGCTTGCGGAAAAACTCCGCTTATGGCAACTGGTCTGAGTCGTTCTTATGGCTCGCAGGAAATTTTCACCGACGTTGACCTTGCAATTGATCGCGGGTCCAAGGTTGTTGTTCTGGGGCTCAATGGTGCAGGCAAGACGACCCTTTTGCGAATATTGGGTGGAGTTGATCAACCAGATACGGGCGAGATCATTCCTGGCCACGGTTTAAAGATCGGGTACTACGCCCAGGAACATGAAACGCTGGACGAACACCGTACTGTTTTGGAAAACATGCAAAGCGCGGCAGGCGATCTCAACGACACACAGGTACGCAGTGTGCTTGGTTCGTTCTTGTTTTCTGGTGATGCGGTCGCCAAACTTGCTGGCGTTTTATCAGGTGGAGAAAAAACTCGTCTGAGTTTGGCCATGCTCGTTGTGTCAGCGGCAAATGTTCTGTTGCTTGATGAGCCAACAAACAACCTTGACCCTGCTAGTCGCGCGGAAATTCTCGATGCACTGAATACGTTTGAAGGCGCAGTCGTGCTCGTAACGCACGATGAGGGAGCTGTTGAGGCTTTAAACCCTGAACGAGTCCTGCTGCTACCAGATGGTGTGGAAGATTTGTGGAGCCAGGACTATTTGGATTTGATCTCGCTTGCTTAAGCGCGATGGGAGTACGACATGAGTATGCATAACGGCAGTCCTTGGGCTGCATATCGGGGATTCACTTCGGATTCATCTGTTAAACAAAAGAAGTTGTCCGACGGTACCCTAAAGCGAGTATTTAGTTATGCGACAGGGTTTAAAGCAACCATTATTTGGTATCTGGTGCTTTTGGTATTCGATGCGGCCCTTGTTGTAACTCAGCCACTACTTTTTAAACGCATTGTAGACACGGAAATTCCTACTAAAAATTCCACGATGGTCACACTCATGGCGTTAGCAATTGCGCTTATTGCGTTAGTGAGTGCAGGTCTTGGAGTTATCAGTCGACGGCTGCAGTCTCAAATTGGTGAAGGGCTCATCTATAACCTTCGTACTCAAGTGTTTGATCATGTGCAACGCCAATCAATTGCGTTCTTTACCCGTGCACAAACTGGTGCGCTCATCTCGCGATTAAACAGTGACGTCATGGGTGCGCAACGCGCCTTTACGTCGACCTTGGGTGGCGTTGTCAGTAACGTCATCAGCTTGGTCATGGTTGCAGGAACTATGCTCGCGCTTTCGTGGAAAATCACTGTGGCGTCTCTTTTCCTATTACCTGTCTTTATGTTGCCTGCTCGTTGGATGGGTCGACGCCTTCAGCAATTAACTCGTCAACAAGCCGAGAACAATGCGAGCATGAGCACGCAAATGTCGGAACGTTTTAATGTATCTGGCGCCCTGCTCATGAAATTATTTGGAACTCCGGAACTTGAAACTCAGACATTTGCAGGAAAAGCCGACAAAGTTCGCGACGTGGGAGTTCGTATTGCGATGGCCAACAGCGTGTTCTTCACAGCAATGGTCGTCGTTGGATCACTAGCAACTGCTCTGGTTTATGGCATCGGTGGAAATTCTGTTATTGCCAGCACAATGACATTGGGAACCTTGCTCGCTCTTGTTGCGCTGCTAGGGCGGCTTTATGGGCCAATAACGGCTCTAGCAAATGTGCGTGTAGACATCATGACCTCGCTGGTGTCATTTGAACGTGTCTTTGAAGTACTTGACCTCGAACCCATGGTGACTGATGCTCCAGATGCAGTGACATTGCCTCGAGGCGCAACAGACATCGAGTTCACCCAGGTTGATTTTCGCTATCCAAGCCCGCAAGAAGTTTCGCTCGCAAGTCTGGAAGTTGTGGCTCGCACCGATCTGCGCACCAGTGAGGAATTAATTCTCAAAGGCATCAGCTTTCATGCGCAAGCCGGGACACTTGTTGCGCTAGTCGGACCATCAGGTGCCGGAAAGACGACAATTACATCACTTGTGTCGAGACTTTTCGATCCAACAGGCGGCAGTGTCACAATTGGTGGGCTTGACCTTCGAACAGTCACGCAGGAATCGTTGCACAATGTCGTTGGTGTGGTGACACAGGATTCTCACATGTACCACGACACAATTCGCGCCAATCTTTTATACGCGCAGCCTGATGCCACAGAAGAAGATATGTGGGCAGCCTGTGCTGATGCTCAAATCTCGGACATGATCTCGGGGTTACCTGAAGGGCTAGACACTGTTGTGGGCGACAGGGGATACCGCTTATCGGGTGGGGAAAAGCAACGCCTTGCCATTGCCAGACTTCTGCTTAAGGCGCCAGACATTGTTGTGCTTGATGAGGCCACTGCTCACTTGGATAGCGAAAGTGAAGCTGCAGTACAGATTGCCTTGGCAAAGGCATTACAGGGTCGCACATCGCTAGTCATTGCGCACCGGTTATCTACGATTCGGCAAGCCGATCAGATTCTTGTTATTGATGATGGCCAGGTAGCCCAGCGCGGAACACACCACGAGCTACTCGAATCTGGTGGTTTGTATGCCGATTTGTACCATCGGCAATTTTCAGATTCAGACCTCTAATTTTTCGCGCTCAAGAATGACTTGATTGCGAACCAAAATAATCCATCCAATGATGGTCATGATTGCAAAAAAGATCCATTGCAATGCATAAGAACGATGTGGACCCTCGGACACATCAGGTGCAGCGATAAGTTTTAAACCCGTAGATGAATCAGGGCGACTCGCGATTATTTCCCCGTATGCATTTGTGATGACGGAAGTATCTGGGGTAATAAACCCCGGATCAATGTCATCAATTTGTCCTTTCGGCATGTCACTGGGGTGCGAAAACTGTTTTGCTGTGATTAAGCGAATGCGCGCTGATACTTCAACCTGACCAACTGGCGGCGCTGGTACAGCAGGTGAATCAACAGCGGAATTTCCTGCGGCAATCCAACCTCGGTTAATAAGTAAAGTTCCTTCCGTTGTCACGAGTGGAGTAACAACCCAGAAACCAACTTCGGAATAGTAGCTTTTCTTGCGCACAAGTACTTGATGAGCGACATCCCACGTTCCAATGATGTGCATCGTTCGCCATTGTTCGGTTTGTGCAACCGTTGTTTTCTCGGTACCTCGTACTTGTGACAGTGTGGCTGGTGGTCGAGTTGTGTTCATCTGAATAACAGCGTTATATGCCTGTCTTTGATGAAGTCGACGCCATTGCCAATCCGAGAGCGAATTAAAGGCTGGAAGTAAAAGTAGGCATACCAGAGTCAAAGCGAGCCATTTTGGCTTGAGCATAAACCGGTACACGATTACAGGTTAGTGTCGGTGCCTTTACCTAAAGCAGTGCGCATAGGTGTCTGAACATAATCTGGTGCGTCAAGATTCTTGCGTTCACGTCCAGCGTTCGCAACGACGACTGAAAAATATGGAAGTAGCACAGCGCCAACCATCAAAGTCCAGCGCAGTGCGCCTTGCGTAAAAATTGCGCTAATAAAACATAGCGTTCTGATGGACATGCTAATCAGATACCGGCGTTGGCGACCTTGTTGATCTTGCGAAATGCCAACTTTGGCCTCAGTGATTGTGTAGACCTCGGGCTCAACTGGCATATGTCTAGAGTACGGTGTTACTACCTATCTAGCATCTGGAGAAATCATGGCTGATCGCACATATCGCGTCACGGAAATCGTTGGTACATCCCCTGATGGTGTCGACCAAGCTATTCGCAATGGCATTAAGCGCGCCGCGGAAACACTTCGTCACCTGGACTGGTTTGAAGTGACTCAGATCCGCGGAAATATCCTCGAAGGTGATGTTGCACATTTTCAGGTCGGAATGAAAGTCGGATTCCGTCTCGAAGATGCCTAAATCGCATCCGAGCGAGTAGACAAATTAAAGCTGTCTACCGTCACTGGACACACTCGCGAACGCGAGAAGTAGTCAGCCCATTCTCGAGGTAGACAGTCCGTCGACGCTCCTGCATCCGTTATGCGATTGAGTAGCCCTACTGGTGACTCGTTGAATCGGAAGTTGTTGGCCGAGCCAGCGATTTCGCCATTCTTGACGACATAGACACCGTCACGCGTCAGTCCAGTCAGCAAAAGGGACTGAGGGTCAACTTCTCGGATGTACCACAAGCAGGTAACAAGAAGTCCATTACCCATACGCGCTGCTAAGTCCTCGAGACTTCCTTGTCCGTTTGCATCGCGTACTTCGATGTTGTCAGCCAATGGTGTGAAAGGAAGATTCGCTTCGGCGGCAGCGTGGCGACTACTGGCCAACGCCGATAGCACGCCGTCGCTCAAAATAGCACTTCGCCCAATCGGTAACCCGGTATCAAACGAGCTCGACATTGACGAAGCGCCAAGATTAACTACCGCATCGCTTGTTTCCAAGCCGGCAAGTTGTGGATCCGTTGCCACCGTGAGCATGCGAGACGTGAGACGTTCACCTATGCGTGTGCCACCAAGTGGGTTACTGAATACACTGCGGCCTTCATGAGCCTCGCGAGCTGAAGCAGTCCACAGCATGTAAATCATTAAGTCTGCAAATGCAGACGGCGACAATGTGACGGTGTGTTGACCTGGTTCCACATCAATGCGATTGCTTTGATGAGCAATTCCGGTTTGCACTCGAAGGCTGTGTGGAGCCACAATCACGTCGCGCAATGACTGCGCGCTTTGTCCACTCCATGCCGAGCGTGTGCGGTCATGACTTTTTGCGCACAGTTCGAATCTGGCTGTGGGTTGTTCAAAACGCAAGCGAGTTCCTGCTGATGTTCCTGCGTAAGTCGTGTCATGCGAATACTCGGCGTAACCGAAATATTGAGCCGAGTTATCTTTAAAAACTTCAGCAAGTTGTTCCGCAATAGAACTCAGACCATCTTCTGAGGGTTGAGTAGCAGGTGACGCAAAATCAGCATGCTGTGAACCAGCAACGAGGTCCATTGCGTCCTGGGATGCTCCGGCCGACAGTGCACTCAGTCGAGCGGCGGCAACAAGATCGGCAATATCTTCGCGGGTGCGTACTTGACCGCTAACGATGCCGCTTGCAATTCCGTCGTCAACAGGTACGAAAGCGGCTAGTGACAGTGTGTTGTCAATTGTGTCGCCATTGGTAGTCAGTGACGAGTTAGCCCAACGAAGATTGCGCACAGCGTTGACTTCGCCAACTGCAACTCCACCGTCTTTCCCTAAAAGCTCGAGAGCAATGTCAACCGCGTCATTCATAGTTACGTTGCTCATGCGCTTGCCTCCTGACGGCCGTTTAACACGTTGACGTTGCGAAATACCGCAGATGGACAACCGTGACTCACGGGAGCAACCTGTCCGGGTTGGCCCTTGCCACAATTAAGCGCGCCTCCGAGTAAGTAGGTGCTTGGACCGCCGATAGCGACCATCGACCCCCAAAAATCGGGAGTTTTAGATTGGTACACAACGTCTTTGACTTGACCTACAATTTCGCCGTTCTTAATCTCAAAAAATCTCTGGCCCGTGAATTGGAAGTTGAAACGTTGCATGTCGATTGACCAAGACTTATCGCCAACAATGTAAATGCCTCGGTCAACACCCGAAATCAAGTCTTGAGTCGAATGATCGTCCTTACCTGGTTGCAAAGAAACATTCGGCATTCGTTGAATCGGAACATGGAGCGCAGAGTCTGCAAATGCGCACCCATTGGAGCGATCAAGCCCGACATGCGAAGCAATGTTTCGATCGACTTGATAGCCAGTCAAAATTCCATCTGTGATGAGATTCCACTGCTGTGCCGCTACGCCTTCGTCATCCCAGGCCACGGTCGACAAACCATGCTCAGTAACGCGGTCACCTGTCACGTTCATAATCGGGCTTCCGTACTTAAACGTGCCGAGTTTGTCGAGTGTCGCAAACGAAGTGCCGGCGTAGTTTGCTTCATAACCAAGCGCGCGATCGAGTTCGGTTGCGTGACCAATTGATTCATGGATTGTTAGCCATAAATTTGTTGGGTCAATAACGAGATCCCATGCACCAGCTGTCACCGTTGGAGCTTTAACTTTTTCGTCTAGGTAATCCGGCAGGCGAGTGAGCTCGCTGTCCCAATCCCAACCGTGTCCTTGCAAATATTCAAAGCCTCGACCAGCAGGCGGCGCGCAGGTACGCATGTCATCAAACCCACCTTCGCCAATGTGGATTCCAGTGAGTTGAGCACTTGTGCGGAATCGTCTTTGCGACAGACGGTTCCCACTCAAGTCAGCAAAAAATGTCGTGTCACGACCCATAGCTGCATGTGCATCAACGTGGTGAACCGCAGAAGATGCACTGACCTTGCGGTTCCAGGACATGAGGAGTTCAACAACTTCATCATCGGAGACGCTCATGGGGTCAATGAGGACTGGCATCGTCCAAGACGCAGTTCCGTAATGAGGTTCGTCAGCCAGCGATACCGTGTCTGTCGAAACCGCTGCACTGACGCGCGCCATTGCTAACGCGCGACGAGCTGCATGGCTGGCACCGTCGAGTGTGAGTTCGTGGGTAGCTGCAAACCCCCAAGCACCGTTTGCGACAACGCGCACACTGAATCCTGTGGTGCTTTCTGCACCTACGTTTTCAACATTTCCATCGCGCACAGACACCATTCGGTTGTCGTGAGTTGCGATGCGCACGTGCGCAACAGATGCTCCACCAGATTGCGCAATGTCGAGGGCCGCGTCGGTCAGTGCAAGTGCAAGTTCTTCAGGAATAACTGGCAGGGACATAAGTCAACACTAGTCAGTTGCGATAGCCTTGCACCTATGACTCGAGTCGTGTTGGTAACCGGTGGCAACCGTGGAATTGGACTTGCGATAGCTCGCACATTTGCTCAAGCAGGTGACACTGTTGCGGTCACTAGTCGTTCTGGTGAGCCAATTGAGGGTCTGTACGTTTTTCAATGCGATGTGAGCGACACCGCTAGCGTGGATGCCGCTTTTGATGCCATCGAGGCTCAACTAGGACCCGTTGAGGTAGCCGTTGCTAATGCGGGAATAACCCGTGATGGACTGATCATGCGGATGTCTGACGATGACATTAACGATGTGCTTAATACGAATCTGGTTGGCGCAATTCGTGTCGC
Source organism: Actinomycetota bacterium (assembly GCA_947448865.1). Classification (GTDB taxonomy): domain Bacteria; phylum Actinomycetota; class Actinomycetes; order S36-B12; family UBA5976; genus UBA5976. The sequence continues at coordinate 3,969 of CANFOW010000035.1, read as the reverse complement.
ACGACGAGCTTCACGCAGCATGATGAAAGCACGTTCTGGTCGGTTAATTTTTCTCTCAAGCGTTGTGGGCCTCATGGGGTCGGCGGGTCAAGTGAATTATTCCGCTTCAAAGGCCGGCCTCATCGGAGCGGCTCGATCACTTGCGCGTGAGCTAGGGTCGCGTGGAATTACCACGAACGTTATTGCTCCTGGATTTGTCGATACTGATATGACCGCAGAACTGAGTCAAGAGCGACGGGATGGAATTGTGGCGAATGTACCGCTCGGTCGATATGCATCTCCACAGGAAGTCGCTGATGTTGTGGTATTTATTGCATCTGAACAGGCTGGATACATCACTGGCGCGGTCATTCCCGTCGATGGTGGCTTAGGTATGGGACACTAGGACGATTATGGGCATCCTCGACGGTAAGAATATTTTGGTCACTGGAGTTTTGACGGACTCTTCAATTGCGTTTCACGTTGCGCGTCTGGCACAAGAACAAGGCGCCAATGTCGTGCTGTCGTCTTTCGGCCGCACAACGAGCATCACAAAGCGCATTGCAAGCCGACTTCCACAAGAAGTCCCTATTGTTCAACTTGATGTGACGAACAAAGAGGACCTCGAGAATCTGGCTGGTGAGATTTCACAACATGTGCCTTATCTCGATGGCGTTTTGCATTCCATTGCTTATGCGCCCGAGGCTGCTCTCGGCGGAAACTTCTTGAACACCGAGTGGGACGACGTCAAAGTTGCTCTTGAGATTTCTGCGTTCTCACTCAAATCGTTAGGCATGGCTTGCCTGCCACTTATGGAAGAACGTGGTGGCCAGCTGCTCGGCTTGGATTTTGATGCCACTGTTACGTGGCCGTTTTACGACTGGATGGGTGTGTCCAAAGCAGCGTTGGAGTCAACGTGCCGCTATTTGGCGCGTGACCTTGGTCCGAAGAAAGTTCGCGTCAACTTGATTGCAGCAGGTCCGATTTACACAACGGCTGCTAAAGGTATTCCAGGATTTGATCAGTTCGGTCCAATGTGGGAGCGTCGCGCTCCAATTGGCTGGGACACCAGTGACCCAGTTCCGACAGCTAAAGCGTGTGTCGCCATGTTTTCAGATTGGTTCCCGGCTACAACTGGTGAAATCATCCACGTTGACGGCGGCGTTCACTCTCAGGGTGGTCCCTGATTTATTCACTTTTGCGTGTGGGTGAAATTCCGTCTGCCGCATCAGAGCGTTCGATTTGATCTCGAGGAATTCCCATCACGTAAAGCACCGTGTCTAGGTATGGCGTATTCACAGATGCGTGCGCCGCATCGCGAACAAATGGTTTGGCGTTAAATGCAATACCAAGCGCCGCCGCGTTGAGCATATCTAAATCGTTGGCACCATCACCGATGGCAATAGTGCGAGACATAGGTATGTCATAGAGGTCAGCAAATTCGCGAAGTGCAATAGCCTTGGCGGCGCGATCAATAACGGGTCCATCGAGTTCGCCAGTCAGGAAACCATCAACGATGTGAAGTTTGTTGGCCTTAATGTTGGTGACACCAAGCGATGTGGCTAACGGCTCTACAACATCAAGGAATCCGCCACTGACTAATGCCACATGAAATCCAAGTCGATGTAATGTTCGGGTAAGTGTCGCTGCGCCTGGAGTGAGCGTGATTTCCTGGAGGACATCGCTTAATACCGATACAGGAAGACCTGCCAGCATTTTCACACGAGCGCGAAGGGACTGTTCAAAATCAAGTTCGCCGTTCATGGCTCGGTGCGTAATATCAGCAACTTCGGATTCAACACCGGCATGCTTTGCAAGGAGTTCAATGACTTCTTCTTGGATAAATGTCGAGTCCACATCCATGACAACGAGATGAATGCCACGACGGTCTAACCCGGATTCTTGGACTGCAATGTCAATTTCATTCGCGCGAGCCACCGTAGATAGTTGATCGCGAAGTTGCATTTTTGTTACACCGCCGACTTCAAACTCCACAGCAGTCACGGGGTAGTGCGCTACCTGACGGATGCGATCAATGTTTCCGCCGGCAGCTGCAATTGTTGCAGTGATGGCAGAAACAGATCGTGGTTCAAGGGGACTTCCCATAACGGTGACGATGAGTCGCTCACGCCAATGATCAAGGTCACTGTCTGGAATGTGTCGTGCAGTCAGGCTCATGTTTCTGGAATGCGCATAAACAGACGCAACACGTTGCGCTTCGGCAAAAATCGCTTCGCCATCTGGAGATGACGTGTGGATGACTAAACCGAGAACTAAGTGTCCTTGCAAAACAATTTGTTCAAGTTGTCGAATAGTGACTGGTAATTCGCTGAGCACCGAGGTGAGTCCTGCAGTGACTCCTGTTTGGTCATCGCCACTCACAGTTAGAACCAAAACGTCTGTCATGTTTCTATAGCCTACGCATAGTGAATTGCAATGGCATACATCACGTCGTAGGCGCAGTTTCGCAGTGTGGTCAGAATTGATACTCGTTCTGCGTCTGCGCTTCGCGATGCCACGACACTCGAATGTTCAAGAGCAAAATTGCACACCTGCGCGATCGTAAATGCCTGATGCACGGATTCGGTGTGTCTCCCATTGTCGGCGGGTGGGAGATGAAGAAACGATGCAACAGATACGGAAGAATCCGCGAGTTCGCGATTTCCCAAAACGTTCAAATCAACGAGCTGTTTGGTGGACTCCGAAATGGCAAGACGAAATGCTTGACGAGCATGCTGTAAGTCCACAACAGGAATTGAATGTACCGAGTCACTGTAAGACGCCATCCGACCTGGCGAAAGTGTCACTAATCCAGAATTGAGAAATCCGACAAATCCTTCGGAATTCATGGCTGATCCAAGTGCAGAGATTGGAACTCCGTGCGGATTCCCTGGTGCTGGAAGTGCCGGGCAAGCTCGGGGTCGGTCGCTGCCAAATGCACCCAAGAAATCAAGCCAGGTTGTTAATTCAGCATCAATGAGAATTGTGTGGAATCCTGTGATGGATTCGGCTGCGTTAGCGCAATCGGACGATGTGACTCGATGAGCCCGCCACGCATTAAGCCACGCTGAAAGCGCAATGCACTGTGGTAACTCGGATTTCACTTAGATAGATTACAGATGTGACTCCTGCAATTGCACTTTCCGACGTCACGGTTGTGCGCGGACAACGTGAAATCTTGTCGCATGTCACATGGACAGTCACCGAAGGACAACGATGGGTCGTCATGGGGCCAAACGGGGCTGGCAAAACGACGTTGATGCAAATTTGTTCCGGCTACATGCATCCCACCTCAGGTAGCGCAACAATTCTGGGAAACACATTGGGTGCAACCAATGTCCGAGAACTTCGTCCTCGCATTGGAATCTCAAGTGCGGCAACTGCAAACTTGTTACCCCCGCAAGAATCCGTATCCGACGCTGTTGTTACAGCAGCACACGGTGTCTCTGGACGTTGGCGCGAACGATATGACCAAGTGGATCACGATCGGGCGCAGTCGCTCATCGAGTCTTGGGGTTTAGCGGATTTACGCAGTCGTCGGATTGGAACGCTGTCTGAAGGTGAACGTAAGCGAGTACACATTGCGCGCTCTCTTATGGCTGATCCAGAAATATTGATTCTTGATGAGCCTGCAGCGGGTCTTGATGTGGCTGGTCGCGAGGAACTCATTGAGCGTTTAAGTAATCTGGCTGCCGATAATCGAGCTCCAGTCTTGATATTGGTGACGCACCACGTGGAGGAAATTCCACCGAATTTCACTCATGCGTTACTGATGAGTGATGCACATGTCAGTAATCAAGGATTTGTTCGCGACATGATTGCTTCCGAACCCATGTCACAGGCTTTTAAGACACCGCTCGTCGTCGAATACAGCGAAGGACGTTGGTATGCGCGTGGCTGGCAGCCAAGCCGCGGGAAACGTGCTCTGTGATTGCTAGCATCTCGGTATGAGCGACCTCACCGACATCGTGCCTAACTGGCTTAGTTCAT
>CANFOW010000034.1 GCA_947448865.1 Actinomycetota bacterium | reverse complement strand
CTTTGGCTCATCACCGCATGCGTTTCGATACATGTCATAAGTAAGAAATTCTTGGAAACACGTTTCGAACAACAACTCGTTGCATATGTACTAGCTCCCATCATCCTTACCGGTGGATCGTACGGCGCTGGAATGACTCACTTGCCAGGAGAGGCGTTGTTCTTTGCAAGTTTGGCTGCACTTCTCAATAAGCGCTTTCGAGTTGCGGGCCTTGTAATCGGGACACTCATCTTTCTCAAGCTCATTTTTCTACCGCTCGTATTTGTCGCGATGTATGTTCTCTATCGCCGCGAGCGAAACAATTTCTGGGGCACTGCAGGCAAAACGCACCTAGCACTTGGTTTGTGCGCATCGGTTGCTGCGTGGCTTGCTGTGCTCGCTGTTCGACATGAGTTCTTCCCGTATGTTGATTCGCTCAAGGAGAACTTCCTTTATTCGCATTCGGATGCGAACGTGCGACCGGACACTCTATATCTCGGTCGTATTTTTTCCCATTTGTTTCGGGTGCTGAGTTTAAGTTCGGTCATGACGTTAATCGGAATTGTCATTGCTATCTGTATTGTGCTGTTCGGTATGCGAAGTAACGACCAACTAGACCGCGAATCTATTTCTTCACCACAAAAGGTGCAACAACGGACTCTTCTTGAATTAGCAGTTGGTCTCTTAGTAGCCAGTGTCGTCGTTATCTTTTTTACCGGGACATGGTGGCACCATGCTCAGATTTATTACATTCCGTCGGTATTTTTGGCGATCCTTATCGTAGGAATCAAATCTCCCAATCCGGGCGAGATTAAGTTTCGGTACGTCGTCTCGATTGCATTGGTGACTCTGTTGCTTGCAGGCGTCGATCATCCAACTCGATATGTTGAAAGTGACAAGAACCTCTCCATTCATTTACATGAGTTATCGACAATCCAGCCGTTAACCAATGACTTGCTCAAGCAGTCTGTGAAATCTAGCTATGCGCGAGTGGGTAAAAACGACGGATACGGCGAAGCAATGGGGCTAAGTGCTTGGATCTTGGAGTGCCCTCGATTTGCGCAGTATGAATACGATCTGCCCGAGGTTCTTTCAGAGGACCTGAAGTGTCTACCCAAAGCGGAATACATCATGGTGTCTGCATCGTATGCACTTCGTAATTGGTCTCGAACTCCACCGACTACGCCATTTCAGTATTACTTAGTTGGTGTGTACGACTTATTGCACACGCAGTACACATGTAAGTCGTATTCATCGGGCGATATTTGTAAACACAACTGATCGAATCGTGACCGGTAACGACATCGCAACTTACACATGAGTTAACACGCTCTTGCCACAAAGCTGTGGGTGATTTTCAATGTCCAGTAAAGGGCTTTAACCAACTCACCGCGCAAGATTTGATTTAGGTGTGATGTGTTTGGGTTACTATGCCTAAATGAAACTAAGCTCGAAGTTCGTGGTCTCGGCATTTGTGCTGCTGTGCCTAGCTGGAGTCTCCACCCCGTTGGGAGCCAATGCAGTTGCCGCAAGCCCCAAAGCAACTTTGGTCAAGCAGCTGACTGTCGCTGGGCTCAATGTGTCGTCTGCAGATGACACAGGTATTTATTACTTGCGAGTGACTGGTTCTGGCCGAGTTCTCTACAGTTCGCATGATGCAAACGGAAACCCCACAATTTCAATCTATGAATCAGGCACGTCTGGACCCATGTCACCAGATGGAGTAATTACAGTGGCGTCACCTGATCGAGTGATTACAGTGGCAACGCCAGATGGTTATCCAACCGACAGACTCAGGGACTTGGATGCGAATTACATCAGCGAAAAATCTGATGGATCAATGCAATTTAGTGTGTCTAACAACAATTACAACGGCTTCTTCGGCTCGATTTACACGTACAGTGCGACTGCTAACGGAACAGATGAACCAACATCGAAGAAGTCTTATCGGAACCATGAGGACGATCCTCCGAATGCATGCAGCACACTCGCTGATCCGCGCGACTCAACTGGTGGCAATTCGGGCTTCAGAACTATGTATGGTAATGTCGTTACGTACCTAGATACGAATGACTCTGACGGAATTAACTACGCCTACTGCGATATCACAACTGGTCAATGGAGTGCGTCAAGAATCAAAATTACAAAGAACCTTCCAAAAGAAGAATCGTGTAATGAAGTACTTGCTTCGAGTAATGCCGGAATCTTCTATACCGAGAATCATGCGAAGTGTTACTCCTGGAGCTTGCTGAACCACAATCGCAATCCGCATCCGATGGAATATGAATCATTTGCAGTCGGGACTAACGGATTGAACCCAAAGCCTGTCCATAAGTTCAGAATTAACAACGTCCTGTCCGTGAAGTACGGTATGTCGTTGCCACATCTTGACTCACAAGGTCGTTTCTATATCTCAACAGGTTCTTCGGCGAAATCAACATCAACTGTGACGATTTCGAGATTTCCCGTTGAATCCAAAGGAACTCCGAAAGGCACGTCTGTTCTCACATTCAAAATGGGGAAGTACTTCCGAGTGTTGAACATTGATAACCAAAACCGGATTTACATCCTGCGAGGATCAAGCACGATTTACGTGTACCAGTTGCCATAACACCGCATCGGGACTCGGAAAGCGAGTGACGCAATTGCGGGCTAGGGTGACTTCATGCGCGTTGCTCAAACCAAAAACGGATTCCCTCCGAAGGCATGTGAACGTTGCGGGCTGCTGTTCGAATGGCGCAAGAAATGGCAGCGAGACTGGGACAACGTGAAATATTGTTCTGAGCGTTGTAAGCGCGGGTCATGACCCGCATTATTTATATCCCATTTGACCAACTCAATGTAGAGCACGGTGCCATGAAAGTGGCGAATAAAACCTCTGACCAGATTGTGTTTGTGGAAAGTCAGCGGATGATTACCGGTCGACGATGGCATAAGCAACGATTGTTTTTCTTGATGTCCAGCGCCCGCCACTTCGCTGCGGAACTCAAAAGTGATGGCTGGCAAGTTACCTATCTGGTCAGTCCAACGACTGTGGATGGTTTGCGCCAAATGCAGAACACATTTCCAGATTCAGAAGTTGTGTGCGCGACTCCGAATTCATTTCGACTGAAAAAACAACTTGAAGAATTCGGCGTTACGTTTGTTGAGAACGATTTCTTTTTGACTTCGAGCACTCTTTTTGACCTGTGGGCCGAAAAGCAATCGAGTTTCACCATGGAAAATTTCTATCGGGCGCAACGAAAGCGGCTCGCGATTTTGATGGATGGAAACGAACCACGTGGTGGTACGTGGAATTATGACGCAGATAATCGACTACCACCACCAAAAGAGCACGAGTGGGGTCAGCCACTCAAGTGGAACTTCGATGAAATTGATGAGCAGGTTTTCTCGCAGATTCCTGATACAGCCTGGGGCGAGGTAAACGAGAAAACGTGGGCGACGACCCGGCGTGAGGCGCTGGCTGCGTTAGATCACTTTCTTGTTCATCATTTTAAGGAATTTGGTCCGTATGAAGACGCAATGCCACTTGGCAGTTGGAACGCGCACCATTCACTACTCAGCCCTTATTTGAACAATGGACTTCTTCATGCTTCCGAAGTTGTGAAAGCCGCTTTGGTGAGGTTCGAAGTCGGGGACATTCCTATGTCATCATGCGAAGGATTTATCCGCCAAATCATTGGCTGGCGTGAATACATCAATGGAATGTATTGGTATTTGGGCGAAGATTATCGAAATAATAACCACTTAAATGCGGAGCGTGCTTTGCTCCCACTTTTCCATGATCCTGAAAAAACCCAGATGAATTGTGTGAAGTCAATTGTGAGTGACATTTATGAGCGTGGTTGGACTCATCACATACCGAGGCTCATGGTGCTCAGTAACTTAGCGTTGTTGACAGGTGTATCACCTCAAGAGTTTCTTGATTGGATGCGCGAAGTATTCATTGATGCAGCTGATTGGGTGATGGTTCCCAACGTGATTGGTATGGCAACCCATGCTGATGATGGTGTTTTGATGACAAAACCCTACGCAGCCGGTGGTGCTTACATTTCAAAAATGAGCCAGTATTGCAAAACATGTGTTTATGACCCGAAGCAGCGCACAGGTCCACAGGCATGTCCGTTCACAACGTTGTATTGGGATTTTCTGGATCGCCATGTTGAGACTTTTTCGAAAAATCACCGCATGTTCCAGCAAATGGGCGGTTTACGTAAGCTCAACAATCTTCCCGATGTGCGCGTTCAAGCCCAGAGTGTTTTGCAGGGACTTGTTTCCGGAACAGTCTGACGGTTGTCGCTTAAACAGCACACTCGTTGGGTCGCAAGTAGGCTGAAGGTACTACCAAATATTCAGGAGCTTGAGTTTGTCTGCATCTACCGTCCGCGTTGGGTTACTTGCCTATGGAGCGATTGGAGACGAACACAATAAAGCGGTCCTTGCAACATCTGGTTTGACTTTGACGGCAGTGTGCGACACAAACTCCGAGCGTCTCGCAGCAGCACTTCTCATTTCGCCGGATGCCAAAACTTTTTCTGATGCAAACAGCATGTTGAGTTCTGGCGAAATTGACCTAGTGGTAGTTTCGACTCCACCGAACAGTCATTATGAATGGGCAAAGCAGGCGCTGTCTCAAGGCATCCATGTAGTCCTTGAAAAGCCCATGGCGCTAACGACAGAACAATGCGATGAGTTGATGGGACTGGCAAAAGATTCAGGTCTGCTGTTGGTGGTGTATCAAAACCGTCGATACGACCTAGATTTCCTCACTATGAAACACCTCATTGACTTGGGTGAAATCGGTGACGTGTTCCACTACGAAAGTTTCGTAGGTGGCTATTCAAAGCCTTGTTCATTTTGGCATTCGGACACTGCAGTTTCTGGCGGTGCGATTTTTGACTGGGGCAGTCATTTCATTGACCAGATTTTGGCAATTGTGCCTTCCCAGGTTTCGCATGTGTCGGGACTTAATCAAAAACGAGTGTGGGACCACGTGACCAATGCGGACCATGCCCAAGTGACGATTAATTTCACTGATGGTGTTCAAGCGACATTCGTGAATTCAGATTTAGCTGCTGCTCGTAAACCTAAATTCTTCGTGCTCGGTACCAAAGGCGCAATTGTTGGAAACTGGGATTTGTCAGCAGGGGATTCGGTTGCGGACTTACCAGCAATCATTTCGTTGCATCGCGCTGATGGTAGTTTCGAAGAGATTCCATTTGTTGCGACTACATATTTTTCGTTCCACGCCTCACTTGTGAAGTATCTGCAAGACGGCACTCCGATGACTGTCACTGCGCAACAATCTCGCGATGTCGTTGCAATCATGCAGGCGGCTGAAGAGTCAGCTTTGCTCAATGGAATGCCAGTTTCGCCAAGTCTGCTTTTCTCATGACAATTCGGTGGGGATTTATAGGAGCCGGTTGGGTAGCGTCGACTGCTCTTGTCCCTGCTGTTGCCGCGGCGAAAAACGCCACACTTTTTGCGGTTGCAAGCCGTGATCCGGCGCGCTCACAGCTACTGAATCCTTCGAAGGTCCATGCATCGTACGAAGATCTGATTTCAGACCCAGATGTGGATGCGGTCTATATCTCGCTGGCAAATCATCTGCATCGTGAATGGGCAATCAAGTCCTTGAACGCGGGAAAACATGTTCTCTGTGAGAAACCACTTGCTACAAATTATGTCGAAGCTAAAGCGATGTCGGATGCTGCCGTGGCGAACGGCAAACTCTTAGTTGAGGCAGTTTGGACTCGCTGGCATCCACGCTTTAAGCGAATGGTTGAACTCGTTCATAACGGTGATATCGGTCAACTTCAGAACATTGATTCAGCGTTCACGTTCACCACGACATTTACTGAGAACTACCGACTCGTTCCGGAAATGGGTGGCGGCAGTTGGTTAGACGTTGGTCCCTATCAGGCACATGTTTGGGCAGCACTGGCATCGAAGGGAGCGGACCTCGCGATTCAGTCAGCGTCAGCAAACGTTGGTCCTACCGGTATTGATTTAACAACGCAAGTAGGTGCGACTTTGGATAATTCAATATCGGTATCTGCTCTTACGTCTTTTGAGCAACCAGAACGTCAGTTGTTGGCGATTTCAGGTGACGGTGGAACAATTGAATTTCCGCAAAGCCCAGCGTTTACGTCGTGGAAAGAAGCCAGCACTATTCAAATTGGAGATCATGTCGAAAGTTTCGAACCAGTTGATCCGTTTGCGTTAATGATTGAGGCGGTGGGGAACCGGATTAACGGTGAACCAGTATGGTTACCAAGCTTGCGCGAGTCTCTTTGGGTTATGGATGTCCTTGACAGGATTAAAGCATTCGCTGAATGAGTCTGTCCTATTCGAATGATTCAGCGTTTTCTGAATGAGTCTTCGTTCGCCGCATGATTCCGCGTTCTCCTAATGAATCTACGTTCGGAGACCAATTCCAGTTCCGTGGGATCCATGTCTTATCACATTTTTATGTTTCACACGTTCCGAAAAATTTCCGGTTCTTCGAAATCAACATGTACATCAAGTCAGCAATCTGTTTGGTCACAGGAACAAACGCTAAGACGGCCAAAGGCTTGATCCAATTTTTTGGCTGGTCGAGCAAGACTTTTGCCACGGCTTGTGATCCGCTGAAGCGTTTCAGATTTTCGTCGTTTCCAATGATGTACCAAACTTTTGAGTTCGCTTGGACTTCACTTATTCCGATGAGTTCCAAATCGATGGATTGGCTTGGAGTATTCACCCATTCGCCAGGAAAGTGCCGTAGCAGCCAGTTAGCAGACGCTTGGCAGAATGCGCAGTTTCCGTCCGTGACTAGTTGTGGTCGCATGGTTTTGCAGCACCCTTTGATTGAAAATCTGACGAGCTATACGCCCAACAAATCATTGCACGCCCGAGAGGACTCGAACCTCCAACCGACAGGGTAGAAACCTGGTGCTCTATCCATTGAGCTACGGGCGCTAGTGCATTAAGTCTAGTAAACCCACAGCAAACCCGAAATCCGCGTGGTTATTGGCGATTTCAATTTAGGCGACACGAATTTCCTCAATCAACTTAACGAATGTGCAATGCAAAGCAACTCCGAGGGCATACTCTGACAGAGATGCGTGTGCGCGTGTTGTCCAAGGCAACCACCACGCATTTTCTAATGTGCCACTGGCTCACTCGGACTCATTCGCAACATTCGGAGAGTCACACATGCACAACGCCATCATTCGTAGAATCTCAATTGCCGTAGCAACATGCTTGTGGGGATTTGGTTTAACAAGCACAGTCCACGCCACAGGTACAGTGATCACGTTCGAAGATCCTTCAGCATTTTCACTGACGGACTTTGAAAGTAGCTCGTCATCTGTTGTGACTGATGCTCCCAATGGATTCAATGGCACTCACGCACTCAAGATCACTCATGGAGACGGCACATCATCGGGTGTCACGATTGTGAAAGCGAATTCAGCACTCATATCGGCCGGTAATACCACCATCACCGCAATGGTGTACTCACCAACCGTAGGCCGTCCAGTGTTGATGAAGGTAGAAACTAAGAATGATCCGACTCGATCTGTTGAAGCATTTTCCACGACATCAACTGTTGTTGGCTGGAATAACTTAACGTTTAACTTCTTGAACGAACGCAACATGACCGCTGCATTTAACGCAAGTTACACCTACAACATGTTGAGTATGTTGCCCGGCTATGGAACAACAGCTCACGATGTGTATTTCGTAGACGACATCACCACATCACTTGAAGCAATCAGCGGAGGCGGCGGAGATCCAACCGCGACACCTACAGTGATCACCTACGAATCGTCAGACATTACGGGTTACTTAACAGCTGGATTCGATGGAGCGAGCGCAACCGTCACAAATGCACCTACAGGTGGTATCGGTGGAAAGGCGTTACAGATTCTTCGCAGCGGAGGACAAAACTGGGCCGGCGCAGACATTATTAATGTGTCGACGACCAACACTCGAATTACAGACGGCACTCACAAAGTCATCACAATGAATTTCTATTCACCCGTGCATGGCACCATCAAAGTGAAACTGAAGATGCTGGATGCTCAAGTCAGCAAGTCAGTCTTGGCGCAATATGGTTGGCAACAACTATCGTTTGATTTCGGTACGTCACTTGACTCCGATTACGGCGATGTGAATCCATACTCAAGTAGCTTCATCTACACAAAGTTTTCGCTCTTTCCAAACTTTGGTGTGGTTGATTCAGCCCCAGGCCGGGCCTATTACGTTGATGACATTGCATTCAATGGAGGATTAACGCCATCACTTGCGACTAAGACTCAAAAAATTGGCGCGCTAAAAACTAGCGTTAAGCGCTACCGCGTCATCACACTCCCAGCTTCGACGAATCATCACTTAGCTATCACGTGGACCACCTCAACTCCACTGGTGTGCGCTGTGAATGGTCGTGTGGTCACGGGACTTGCGAAAGGCAGTTGCCGAGTCACAGGTGTTGGCGCGGGTAACTCCACTTACAAAACAGTGACAAAGTCGGCAACAATCAAAGTCAAATAGCAGGTCGGCGAGCCAACAAGTTATCCCCAGCAGCCGTGCTCAGCCTTGTCGGATCAGGCTCTGCACGGCACTCTGGTTCTCCATCTATATAGAGGAGAAAACATGCACGCCTCAACCACGATTGTCACAGGAAATGTAGCCACAGATCCCAAGTGCGCAACCACGCCCGAAGGCATCCCGTACGTTACGTTTCGCCTTGCCGCCAGCGAGCGCAAATTCGATCGAGAAGCTAATCGCTGGATCGACGGCGATGTCACGTGGTACTCCGTTGTGACCTGGCGTGCATTGGCCGAAAACTGCGCACAGTCTCTAAAAAAAGGTGACCCAATTTTCGCTGTTGGTCGCATTCACTTGCGCGAATGGCAGCAAGACGGACGCACTGGTTCCACTCTGGACCTCACGGCAGAAGTACTCGGTCATGATTTGACCCGCGGCACTGCAACCTTTGAGCGCCTGCGTCGAATGGACTCTGTCGAAACGAGCCACGCCGCCTGACCGTTAGGCTAGGGCGCATGGCTGAGTTTATTTACACCCTTTATAAAGCACGTAAAGCACATGGCGACAAAGTCATTTTGGATGACGTCACGCTCTCGTTCCTTCCCGGTGCCAAAATTGGTGTCGTTGGACCCAATGGTGCTGGTAAGTCGTCGCTGCTCAAAATCATGGCCGGAACTGAAATTTTGTCCAACGGTGATGCATCCCTCAGCCCAGGATTCACAGTCGGAATGCTCGCCCAAGAACCAGTCCTGGATGAAACCAAGACAGTTTTACAAAACGTAGAAGACGGCGTTGCAGAAACCAAAGCCATGCTCGATCGCTTCAATGAAGTCAGCGCCGAAATGGCAAACCCTGATGCAGATTTCGATGCGTTAATGGCCGAAATGGGCACGCTGCAAGAGCAAATCGACCACCGTAATGCGTGGGATCTCGACAGCCAGCTTGAACAAGCAATGGATGCTTTGCGTTGTCCACCAAGTGACGCAGACGTTAGCGTTTTGTCGGGTGGTGAAAAGCGTCGCGTGGCATTGTGCAAGTTACTACTACAGCAACCTGATTTGCTCCTACTCGACGAACCAACAAACCACCTTGATGCCGAGTCAGTGAACTGGCTTGAACAACATCTTGAAAAATACCCAGGCACTGTAATCGCGATTACGCACGATAGGTACTTCCTGGACAACGTTGCCGAATGGATTCTGGAACTCGACCGCGGTCGCGCCTACCCATACGAAGGTAACTACTCGACTTACTTGGAAAAGAAGCAAGCGCGTCTCAAAGTCGAAGGCGCAAAAGATGCGAAATTACAACGCCGCTTGAGTGAAGAACTCGAGTGGGTGCGTTCAAACGCAAAGGCTCGCCAAACAAAGAGTCGTGCTCGTTTGGATCGCTACGAAGAAATGGCGATTGAGGCTGAAAAGACTCGCAAGCTGGACTTTGAAGAAATCCAAATTCCACCAGGTCCACGACTTGGCAATCTCGTCATCGAAGCCAACAAACTCACTAAAGGTTTCGGCGATCGGCTATTGATGGACGATTTGTCGTTTACATTGCCACGCAACGGCATAGTCGGTGTGATCGGTCCTAACGGCGTCGGTAAAACCACGTTGTTCCGCATGATTGTGGCGGCCGCAACTGATTCGGTGACTGAAGAAACCACGCCGAATTCAGGTACTTTGAAAATTGGCGACACCGTGAAACTTTCCTACGTTGACCAGAGTCGTGAAGGCCTCGATCCCGCAAAGAATGTGTGGGAAGTTGTGTCCGACGGCCTGGACTGGATCAAAGTGGGCAACGTTGAAATGCCATCCCGTGCTTACGTGGGCGCTTTCGGTTTCAAGGGCCCCGATCAACAGAAACCGTCTGGCGTGCTCTCGGGTGGTGAACGCAACCGTTTGAACCTGGCGCTGACCTTGAAGCAAGGCGGAAACGTATTGCTACTCGACGAACCAACAAACGACCTTGATGTGGAAACGCTTGGTTCATTGGAAAACGCGTTGCTGGAATTCCCCGGATGCGCTGTGATCACGTCCCACGATCGCTGGTTCCTTGACCGCATTGCGACACACATTTTGGCCTACGAAGGTGATTCAAATTGGTTCTGGTTCGAAGGAAACTTCGAGTCTTACGAAAAGAACAAGATTGATCGCTTAGGCGCGGAAGCAGCACGTCCGCATCGCGCGACGTATCGCAAACTTACTCGCGGCTAATTCATGCCCTCGTTTATTGTGCCAATCCACTTACGGTGGAGTGACATGGACGTATTCGCACACATCAACAACGTTGTGTATGCGACTTACATGGAGATGGCTCGCACCTCATTACTCGAGGCACACGGTTTCAAGGCAGTAACCGACGAAATTGGTCACATGGTTGTTCGCAACGAAATCGACTATGTGTGGCAACTCGATTACCGACCAGAGCCAGTGGACATGGAAATCTGGATCGAGTCGCTTGCTAACTCCTCTTATGTCATTGGATACGAGCTTCGTGACTCCGATCATGTGTACATGCGGGCGAAAACCAAGATGGTCTGCATGGATATGCGCACGAATCGACCAACCCGTATTCCTGCGGACTTGCGTGAACAACTTGAAATCATGATGAAGGACCCGTTCAGCTGAAACCGTCGACACCGCTAACGCAACGAACCTTTTACACAATTCGTACAGCCCATTGCTTTTAGCGGCACATTGAGTGGGTACTTTGTAGTTACTACCAATGTCGAAGGACGGTTATGCGCAACAAAGTACTTATCGGGATATTGCTTGTTTTAGGCATCGGGGGAACCTACCTCGGTATCCATGGAAAGAGTCAAAGCACATCTACTGCAACCGTTTTAACAACAACCATTGCAAAAGGCGACGTCGTGCTATCGGCCTCGGCAACGGGGCAGGTCGTGGATGAATTCACCTATTCCCTCACCCCGGGTAGCGCGTCCTTACTGTCCGGACATGATGCGTTACCGAGTTTGGCTAGTGGCTCAGGTTCAAATGCTGGGGCAAGTTCTGGGCTAGTTGCCACGCACATTTATGTGCACATCGGTGACAGCGTCACTAAAGGTGAAGTACTCGCGAGATTTGATACTGCGACGGCTGCACAGGCTGTCACCGCTGCATCCGATAGCCTCAAGGCCGCAAATTTGAACTACTCAAATTCGTCGAATGCTGTGACATCAGCACAAGCTGCAAAGGATGCTGCGCAAGCAACATATGACGCCGCAGTCTTGGCCGACACTGCAAGTTCCACGCCACAGACTCAAGCTGAAGTCGCGTCAGCAAACTCGGCACTAACAAAAGCGAAGTCAGATCTGACTAATGCGAAAGCTAGTGCAGCGGCACAAAAAGCGTCAGCCCATGCTCAAGTAACGAAAGCGCGAGCAGATCTCAACGCCGCGAAATTGAGTCTGACCCAAACGACGATTACTGCTCCCGCATCTGGTGTTGTGCGTTCAATTAGTGCAACCGAAGGTGCGGTCTCGAGCGGAACTGCAATCACGCTTGGTGCAGGGCGCATTCTTGTTCCCGTCATGGTGAGCGAATTTGATGTGTCTACTATTCAGACGGGTCAAAAAGTCTCGCTTACTTTCACCGCCTTGAAATCCACAGAAACTGGAACGGTTGTTGAAGTAGGCCAAATCCCAGATTCAACGTCAGGTGTGAAGCAGTACCAGGTAGTTATTGCACCTGATGCAGCGCCAAAAAATATTCGTATCGGAATGTCGGTAAGTGCAACCATCCAGGAAGCAACCGCATCAGGCGTCCTTTATGTTCCAAACTCAGCAATCACAACACTTGGTGATATTTCTACGGTTCAACTTGTTGATGCAGCCGGAGCGAAAACGTCTGTTGAAGTGACATTAGGACTTGTCGGTGACATTAATACTGAAATTACATCAGGGCTTAATGTCGGCGACAAAGTAGTCACTGGAACGGTTGGCTCAATTCCATCAACGGGCAACACAGGATTTAGACGTGGTGGATCAGGCGGCGGCTTCCCAGGTGGTCCAGCCGGATGAGTTCTGTTGTATCACTTTCGTCTGTGCGTCGTGAATACACCCTTGGAACGAACACCACGGTTGCTCTCGACGATGTCACGCTAGACATTGCAGCCGGTGAATTTGTTGCGATTATCGGTCCTTCGGGTTCCGGTAAGTCAACCATGATGAACCTGATTGGTTGCCTTGATCGACCTACTCGAGGACTCGTATCTGTTGCAGGGTATGACGTTGCGGATTTGGATGACGACGCGTTAACGAGCCTACGCAGCCAAGCCATCGGATTTGTGTTTCAACAGTTCCAGCTACTGCCACGCACTTCTGCGCTCGATAACGTGGCGACACCATTGCTGTATCAAGGTGTCAAGCAACGTGAGGCTCGGCAGCGTGCCGAAGAAATCTTGACGATGTTGGGTCTTAGCGATCGTCTTGATAATGACCGCACTCAGCTTTCCGGTGGGCAACAACAACGAGTAGCAATTGCTCGCGCATTAGTCACAAATCCAGCGCTCGTCCTTGCCGATGAACCAACTGGTGCTCTCGATAGCACGACTGGCCGGCAAGTAATGGACCTGCTCAAAGATTTGAATCGAGCTGGCCGCACTGTTGTTGTCATTACCCATGATGCCAATGTTGCGAATTACGCAGATCGCCAAATCCACTTACTTGATGGACGCATATCATCGGACCAGCGAACCAAGGTAACCGCATGAACCTGTTCGCAAGTTTTAATCTCGCTATATCCCGCATCATGGCAACCAAGACACGTTCCATACTGACAATGCTAGGAATTGTGATTGGCGTGGCATCGCTCGTGGCATTGATGTCTGTTGCTCAAGGTGCCACAAGTGGTATTTCAAATGCATTGTCGGGGCTCGGCGCCAAACAAATTACTGTGTCAGGCACCTCTGCAACAGGACTTGTTGAAGACGATGTCACTGCACTCAGCATGTTGCCGTATGTTGAATCGACCTATTCGCAAGTGTCTGGTCAAGGAACTGCGTCTACGGGGAAAGTTGATGTGTCTTTGAGCCTGGTTGGAGTGTCTCCCAATTACGCATCAATGGCCTTGCCGAAAATCGCTGTGGGATCATTTCTTCCGTCATCACTGCCTATGCAGGCAAGTCGCGATGTTGTGTTGAGCGCAGTGGCTGCTAATGATCTCAACATTAAGGTCGAGCAGATTGGACAAATTATTTACATCAATGGCCAGCCATTCCAACTAGTCGGTGTCTTAAACGACGCGAATGGTTTCGGAGCTCGAGGCATTGCATATGTGACGCAAGATGCAGCGAGGAAGATTTTCGCTCAAACTCCGTACGTGTCGTCAATTACTCTTCAATCCACCACAGAGACAGACGTTGCCGCAGTCACTACGGAAGCGGATACTTTGTTACGCGGTCGCTATGGACTGTCGGCTACGGATAGCGCACAATTCATGGTGACAAGCCAGACGTCATTGCTTTCAACCTTAAGCACTGTGCAAAATACATTGAAGCTGATGCTCGGCGGTATTGCGTCAATCAGTTTGATTGTTGGCGGCATCGGAATCATGAACATCATGTTGGTATCGGTGCGCGAACGTACTCGCGAGATCGGCGTGCGACGTGCAATTGGTGCTCGACAACGGCAGATTTTGGTCCAGTTCCTGATTGAAGCAGTTGTGCTATCAGTACTCGGTGGATTCATTGGCTTGGTGTTAGGCGAGTTAGCTGCATACTTTGTCGCGAAAGCTGGCGGCTGGGCATTCACGATTAGTGCCGGAACAGTTGGACTAGCACTCGGTTTCAGCGCGCTGGTTGGAATCGTATTCGGAGTAGTACCTGCCCGAACCGCATCCAAACTTCAACCTGTTGAAGCATTGCGATTCGAATAAGAACTTTTAGTACTCACAAACATCAGAAAACACTCAAAGGAGAAATCATGTCAACCGAAGAAAATCCAGTCGCCAGTACTCCGGTGACACCAACAATCACCCTCAAGCCCGCAAAGGCAAAACAAAGTCTTTCTGTTGCAGTCATCCTGGCATTGTCCGTTGCTACTCTTGGTCTCGGTTTTGGAGTAGGGCGCTACACAGCACCGCAACCTAAGTTTCCTGGTCGTGCCAACATGATGGGCGATGGCAATTTCCCTCGTCCGATCGGTTCTGGAGCACCTAACTTTGGCGGCCCTGATGCAGGTGGTATTAACCCTGGCGGTGCCGGTAATGCTGGTGGCGGAATGCGCCTGCGTGGTGCACCAGAACTCGCGGGCACAGTGACTGCGGTTTCAGGTTCAACGGTGACAGTCACACTTGATCGCGGAACTGTTGTGACATTAACTTTGGGCTCAGGCACAGTTGTGAGTCAGAAGACAACTGGTGCTGCTTCCGACATCATTCCAGGGTCAAAGATTTCTGTGGGTGTGCCAGTAGACGGCATGCAGAAACTCTTTGGCGCAGGTAACGGTTCAACGACTGTGGACCTTGGTCAAGCGACATCGGTTACTGTCACTAAATAAATCCTCGGACTATCGAACAGTCACTCGCTTCAGAACTTGCAAAGTTTCTAGGAAGCGAGTGACTGTTCGATTTTTGCTTGTTGAGTGAGATCAGGAATCTTGCGCAGAATCAGCACAATGAATGACGTCAGAATGCACAACACTGCTGCGGTGTACCACGCAATTGTGTACGAACCTTGCGACTCGCGAATCCAACCAGCAAACGATGCTGCGATTGCCGCGCCAATCATGTGCCACGCAAATACCCAGCCATACACAACACCGGAACGAGATAGACCGAAATAGTTGCGACATAGTTGAACAGTCGGCGGAACCGTGGCAATCCAATCAAGCCCATAAAACACGATGAAGAACAACAGCGGCGGGCGTACGTGTGGCCCAAGAACCGCAGGCACACTCAGCAATGCAAGTCCGCGAAGTCCGTAATACGCGAACAAAAGCCAGATCGAACTCACACGGTCTGTGAGCCAGCCCGATGCAATCGTTCCGATGAAATCAAAAATGCCCACGATGCTTAAAAGCCACGCCGCAGTACCAACAGGCATTCCGT
>CANFOW010000033.1 GCA_947448865.1 Actinomycetota bacterium | reverse complement strand
TGAAGGCAGGCGACATTGTTACAGCGATTGATGGACATCGAATTGCAGATGGAGCGGAACTTGTGGTTCGCATTCGTGCCCATGCATCTGGTGATACAGTGACTTTGAGCCGCGAAGGTTCAACAGATGTCACAATTGTGTTGGGATCTGAAGCAACGAAGTAAGGCGCGAGTCATGTTTTTTGGTATCGGATTACCCGAACTCTTGGTGCTTGCTTTGCTTGCGTTGATTGTGTTCGGTCCTGAACGTTTACCCGACATCAGCGTCAAAGCCGCACGTGGAATAAAAAGTTTGCGACATCAAGCAAGCAAAGCCATGGCGGGACTTAATGTTGAATCAAGTGCTGTGACAAAAACGATTTCTGATCTTCAGTCGTTCACGCCGCGCGCAATCCTGGCCGACGTTGTGAGCGGTGTTGTTTCCGAATCAGCCTCAGGCCTTCCGCCCCAAGTTCGCACTGTTGCTGCTTCAACGTCAGTGCGGGCAGTCTTTGACCCGGATGCCACGTAATACTTGCGGCTAATTCCGAGCTGGGGTGATTCCTAAATTGATTCCAGTAAGCCCACGAGGCTTACTCGTCAGCTGGCGCGCAACTTCACTGATTGCCAATGCAGCTGGAGAATCTGCGTGCTGGATGACAAAGGGAACTCCAGTATCTCCATCAATACGCAGATTTGGATCGAACGGAATCTTGCCAAGTAATGGAACTGATGTCCCTACGGCTTCACTCAATGTCGACGACACCATCTGGCCACCACCTGCCCCGAACATGTCAATGGGTTCACCACAATGAGGGCAAGCGAAGCTTGACATATTTTCAATAACACCCGCAATGCGTTGCTTAACACTTGGTGCGAGCATTCCCGCGCGAATTGCGACATCAGCGGCAGCCGCTTGTGGAGTTGTCACAATAATGAGTTCGCTCTGTGGCAAAAGGTGTGCGGTGCTGATTGCAATGTCGCCAGTGCCCGGTGGTAGGTCGAGTAACAAAATATCTAGGTCGCCCCACCACACGTCACTTAAGAATGACTCCAAGTAACGATGAAGCATCGGCCCACGCATAGCTACGGGTTCGTGACGACCTTGGCGCTTAAAAGGAAGCATCGAAATCGCACTGACCCCATGTGCAGTCGGTGGCATCATCATGCTTTCATCAATGCGAATCGGTGGGTTTGCTATTCCGAGCATGTCTGGAATGGAGTGTCCATAAATGTCGGCATCAACAATGCCGACACGTAGTCCCTCAGATGCGATAGCAACAGCAAGGTTAGTTGTCAGGGACGACTTACCAACTCCACCTTTACCTGAAGCAATCGCATAAATTTTTGTGAGAGATCCAGGTTGATTGAATCGAATTTCTTTAGTCGGTCCTTGAAGTTTTTCGCGCAGTTCTTTACGTTGATCATCGTTCATGACATCGAGGTCAACTACAACTGTGTTAACGCCTGAAATTTTGCTGACTGCTTCACGAACATCTTTCACAATAGTGTCTTGCATCGGGCAAGCCTTGATTGTCAGATAGACGCTCACTGTCACTTGTGTACCTTCAATGCCCACAGATTTCACCATGCCAACCTCTGTTATGGGTCGACGAATTTCTGGGTCAATCACTGTGCCGAGGGCAGCGTAGACAGCTTCAAGCGAAATGGACACTAGGTCTCCTGACGAGATTGATTAGGCGTTTAATCGTTCTTCGAGATTTCTTCTGCACTATTGAGGAGATTATTAAATTCCTCAAGCAGACTTCGTATTTCACTGCGTAGGTAATCCCGAGTAGCTACTTCTCCTAAAGCTAAACGCAACGCTGCAATTTCACGAGTCAAGTAGTCCGAGTCAGCAAGGAGTCGCTCAGTTTGTTCGCGGTCTTCCTGGAATTGAACCCGGTCACGGTCAGATTGGCGATTCTGCGCAAGCAAAATGAGTGGTGCCGCATATGAAGCCTGCAAGGACAAAGCCAGCGTTAAAAATAAGAACGGAAACGGATCAACGCGCAGTCGCTCGGGAGCGACAATGTTCCACACAATCCATGCGGCAATGGCTAACGTCATCCAGCCAAGGAAACGCCACGATCCAAGGAAACGTGCGACTCTTTCACTCACACGGCCAGCAACTTCAGAATCCACAGTCGGGCGCAACGAACGACCGCGCTCTAGTGGCTGATCAAGACGCGGTCCACGTCGGTCATCACGTGCCATTGTCAGCCCTCCTCGTCTAACTCGTTTTCTCGCCAGTCTTCAGGCAACATGTGGTCAATAACGTCATCAATTGTGACAGCACCAATCAGATGATCATTCTCGTCTACTACAGGCAGTGCTACCAAGTTGTATGTAGCGAAATACCGAGCCACTTGACCCAACGAAGCCGCAGGTCCGATTGGTTCAAGCGAGGTGTCTAGTACTGCCGAGACTAATTGCGAAGGCGGTTCACGTAAGAGTCGCTGCACATGCGCAACTCCGATGTAGCGTCCGGTCGGAGTTTCAAGTGGTGGACGTGCAACATAAACCTGTGATGCAAGAGCGGGCGAAAGCTCTGGCATGCGGACTCGTGCAAGTGCTTCAGCAACAGTTGCATCGGGGGACAACACAATTGGTTCTGTCGTCATCATTCCACCGGCGCTGAAGTCATCGTAAGCAAGAAGTCGACGCAGATCATCAGCCTCGTCGGGTTCCATTGCATCGAGGTACTCTTCAGCTTGTTCAGGCGGCAATTCACTGAGCAAGTCAGCAGCATCGTCTGGATCCATTTCTTCCAAAACGTTGGTAGCACGCTCAAGTCCTAGACCCGACATGATGTCGACGCGCAAGTCTTCTGGAAGTTCCTCAAACACGTCAGCAAGTTTTTCGACGTCGAGTCCGCTCACTAATTCAAGTTGACGCTTATTAGGTAATTCTTGAATCAAGTTCGCTAAGTCAGCAGGCCGCATTGTTTCGATGGAAGCGAGTAGCGAGTCGACTCCTTGCTCGCCACTTTCTTCAAATAATCCAGAAACTTCATTCCAATCAACGGTCAGTGTTGGACCTCGGCGAGCAAAACCTGCGCCACCTTTACGAATGAAGACTCTGGAAATCAGCCATTCGCGCGACCGATCTTGTGTCATGGCGATGTCTTGGATTGATACTTTTTCTCCGCTTTGTTGAACTGTGACACGCAAGTCCAAAAGCTCGGCGATGACAAGTCGTTCGCCAGGTCGACGCTCGAATCGACGCAAGTTCACAACACCGCTTGTCACAACGCTGCCTGGATCAATAGCGGTAACTCGAGTCATAGGAACAAAAATGCGACGTCGTGGAGCAACTTCAACAACCAGACCAAAAACTGACGGTGCTCGTGCAGCGCCTCGAGTTGTGACTACGAAATCCCGAATTTTGCCGACTTGATCGCCTGCCGGGTCAAACACAGCAGTCCCAGCCAGTCTGGCCAGGTAAATACGAGTCGGTGTTGTTGTCACAATGGCAGGTTACCGCTAAATCGGAATTCTTTATGCCCTGCGCGACCCTGAAGTAGGCTTCCCATACCTACCAAACGCGGCACGCAATGAGGAGAGCACGATGACGAATGAGCGCAGCCAGCCTGCTCGCCGATCGACTCTTGCTGTCCCGGGAAGTAACCAGCGGATGCTCGACAAAGCCCGAACATTGGGCACAGACGCAGTTTTTCTCGACCTAGAAGATTCAGTGTCGTCACTTGTTAAGGTTCAAGCACGTTCGAATGTGGTCACGGCGTTAAACGAAGGTGGGTTTCAGCAGGGCGCGATTAGTGTTCGCGTCAACGCACTGGACACTCAATGGTTTGACGATGACATTTCCGCTCTTGTGACCCAGGCTCCAGGCACCTTCGATTGCGTGATGTTGCCCAAGGTGCACAGCGCATCCCAGATTTCTCACGTGAGTTCGATTCTGGCGAAGTTAGAAGCGCAAGTGGGCCTCGCGCATGAGTCACTGGGAATCGAAGTTCAAATTGAAGATGCACTCGGTTTAGTAAATGTGGAAACCATTGCGGCAAGTGATTCTCGCATTCGCACTTTAGTTTTTGGCCCCGCTGACTTTATGGCGAGTATAAACATGCGCAGCATGGTGGTGGGCGCACAACCTGACGGTTACACAGAAGGCGACGCTTTTCACTATGTGCTGATGCGGTTACTTGTTGCTGGTCGCGCATTTGGCTTGCAAGTAATCGACGGACCGTATTTGGGCATTAAAGATCTCGATGGTCTTCGCGTGGCTGCACATCGTTCGGCTGCGCTGGGACTCGATGGGAAGTGGGTACTTCATCCAGACCAGATAGATATCGTGAATGAAATTTTTTCGCCTAAGCAAGATGCTTTCGATCACGCAGAGTTGATTTTGGATGCGTACGACTATTACACATCGCATGAAGGTGGAGCTCGTGGCGCCGTAATGCTGGGTGACGAAATGATTGATGAGGCTTCACGCAAAATGGCGCTCGTGATTTCCGCAAAAGGACGGGCTGCGGGAATGCAACGCACAACATCGTTTGAGCCGGTGAGTTAGTTGGTTGGACCTGGTACTTTTCTTGGAAAGTTAGTGAAGGCGGTTTGTCGCGTTTCTGTTTATGGTCGTGCAAACCTTGATGTACTTGATCGACCAGGTCCAGCAATCATCGTCGTTAACCATACGACTGTTGTTGACGTCATTGTTGTCATCGGAACTTTGCACAACATGGGATTTACTGCCGACGGTCCTTGCGTCGGTGTATGCAAACACCGTCGCCATATTCGACCTATTGGTACGTCTGACTTATGGAATTTTCCTGTTGCAAAACAAGTGTGCGAAGGCAGCAGCATCATTCCGGTCGACCAGTTTGATGGTCGCGCTGCTTACAAAGCAGCACGTGACGCTCTTAAAAACGGAGACGTCGTTCTCATATATCCCGAAGGCGATGTCAAGATAAACGCTGAAGCATCACCACGTGAGTGGCGCCCAGGTGCGTCTGGATTAGCGAAATCAGGAAACGTTGTTGTCATTCCGATTGCGCATCACGACAGTCGACAATTGGGAAGCGGATCAGTGCAACGAAGTATTGTCATGGGACTGACAAGTGTTTTCAGAGTGCCCCGAATCCGGTTGCGGATTGGAAAGCCAGTAGACCCTGCAACACTTGGGCCGTTGTCCGTTCGGGAAGCTAACGACTATTTAGAAGGCATTTTGCGACAAACGTGGCTTGAAGCGAGTATCGGAATTATTGCTCAGTAGCTCGGGTGCGGGAGCGATTGCGTTGCGAGCGCGCCGGTCTAGGTGCCTCTGCGGATGCTCCAGATGAAGCATCGCGTGGTGCCTTTTCACGTGGTGCGCGTGCACTCGATTTCGATGCAGGTCGCTTACCGTTTGAGTTTCCTGAATTTTGTGAGTTTCCGGTTCGGGGACCTTTGTTCTTTCGAACGCCCGTTTCGCCTAAGTCTTCAAGCTGTTCGGCACCAAGTCCATCGCGAGTACGAGCTGCATGTGGAAGTGTGCCGGTGATGCCAGCAGGAATATTGAGCCCTGTGTACACGTGCTCGCTCGATGAGTATGTTTCAAGCGGATCGTGGAACGGTAATCCCAGAGTGCGGTTAATCATCTGCCAACGCGCAGTATCTTGCCAGTCCACCAACGTAATCGCAACGCCAGTATTCCCAGCGCGACCTGTTCGACCAATGCGGTGCACATAAGTCTTGTCGTCTTCGGGACATTCGTAATTGATGACGTGTGTTACGTCAGCGACATCGATGCCTCGAGCTGCAACATCGGTTGCTACGAGAACGTCGATCTTGCCACTGCGGAAAGCACGTAGTGCTTGCTCGCGAGCGCCTTGTCCTAAGTCACCATGAACTGCTGCAGTTGCAAATCCACGCGCAGCGAGATCATCAGCAAGTGAACCAGCAGCTCGCTTTGTGCGACAGAAGATCATCGTGAGTCCGCGACCTTGGGCTTGCAGAACACGTGCAACAAGTTCGGGCTTATCCATCTGATGAGCGCGCCACACGTGTTGCTCAATAGCATCAACAATTGAAGAATCACTTGTCGGGTCAGACGCACGAATGTGTGTTGGCTGGGTCATGTATCGACGAGCGAGTGCGACAATTTGTCCTGGCATTGTTGCCGAGAACAGCATCGTCTGTCTGGTAGTCGGCAACTTACTCACAAGAGTTTCGACATCGGGCAAGAACCCCATGTCGAGCATTTCATCAGCTTCATCGAGAACCAACACGCGCACTGCACTCAAGTTCAAATGATGTTGCTTATTTAAATCAATTAGGCGTCCAGGTGTTCCGACAACAACTTCGACGCCAGTAGTTAGGGCAGCGATTTGCGGTTCGTACGACTTTCCGCCGTAAACACTGAGCACGCGAATGCCGAGTTTCTTTGACGCTTGCACAAGATCACTGGCTACTTGAATTGCGAGTTCTCGCGTAGGAACAATGACGAGCGCCTGAGGCTGTCCAGCTTTGGCAAATTCCGCCCATCCGTCTGACTGTGGACCCACGACCTGAGTCAGCAAAGGGATACCGAATCCGAGTGTCTTTCCGGTGCCAGTTTTGGCTTGTCCGATGAGGTCCTTGCCAGTCATAGCCAGGGGCAAAGTCATTTCTTGAATTTGAAATGCGTCAGTGATGCCAGATTCGGCCAATGCCTCACAGATTTCGGATGGAACGCCAAGTTCGGCAAAAGTAGGAATGGTCACACCTCAAGTGAATAGGGCGACACAAAAGGGATATTCGCCGTTGTGTTCCATCGTAGTCGCTCATGGCATAGCCTTATGCGTCGTGACCACTCCATCAGTAATTGACCTGCTCGGCGTCTTGGCGTACGGCGAATTAACGAGTTTTGAGCGAACCACATACGGCGCTTCGATTGCACCGACAGTTGCCGACAAGGTCACGCTCGCGGCTGTTGCAGCCCATGAGCATGCCAACTTTGAACGAATCTCGGCATATTTGGTCTCACTGGGTGTGAACCCGCTAGATGCCATGGAGCCATTTGTCGCTCCCCTAAATGCCTTTCACGCCAATCTTGAGGCAAAGGATTGGCTTGAAGGCCTTATGAAGTCCTACGTGGGAGACGGAATCGCAGCCGATTTCTATCGAGAAATCTCCACCCACCTTGATGACCAGACCACTGAACTAGTCACTGACATCTTGTCTGACTCGACTTTGGCTGATTTTGCGGTTGAACATCTTCGAAGCGCTATTGCCACAGATCCAAAAGTGTCCGGACGTTTGGCTTTGTGGGGACGACGAATGATGGGTGAAATGATCTCGCAGGCAACCGTTGTCGCAGGATCTCGACCAGCTCTTCAGGAGCTATTCCTAGGTTCTGTGAATGCAACTGAGCTGACAAGCCTGGTTAACAAACTGACCGTGGCTCATGCGCGACGCATGGACCAGTTGGGCCTTGCAAGCTAGTTTCCGTTGGCGAATCCAACCCGGCCAGCGGCTTGAACGCCGATTTCAACGAAAACAATCTTGTTTCCTGGCACGACAATTGTGCGTCCTTTGTCGTCAGTAAGGGTCAGTAAAGAGTCATTGGCAATGGCGTCAGCAACCGCTTTGTTGATGGCTGCCGCAGTTTCGGTGCTTTCCAGAACGACTTCGCGTGGTGACTGCTGGACTCCGATACGAATTTCCATCTATTTAACTCCCATACCTAAGCACATGTCGTGCGATGACCTAACTCTAGAGCGGGTAGCCAGATTCGCACTCTCACGGGTGTGCGCTGGTGGCGAACTGTTGCGGAACTGGGGCAAGCCCCATTTGGCTTGGGAATGCACCGAACTATCCCATGAACGTAAGGTAAACAGGTTTATTTATAGGCATTTTGGCTGTAAAGTATTAGTTCACGGGGGGTGCAGTAGTCCTTGCGTGGCATCGGTGAAGGGTGCTGAAAGTGCAGAGAAAGAACTGGGTGTCCAGCCTACGTAATTGGGTTGGAATTTTTGGAGTGTTGTTCCTCCAAGTCATGCCCGGAATTCCTGCGCAAGCGACAACAACAACTTATTCATCGATTTCAACAGTTCAAACTTTTACAGTTCCCGACGGCGTTACATCATTAACTGTCATCGCTGTGGGTGGTGCAGGTGGGCGTGGTGGAAGTCCTACTGGTTGCACATCCCCTTGTCGAGGTGGTGAATCCGGTGTCGTGGGTCGCGTATCAGGAACCATCGACGTAATCCCAGGTCAAGTAATTTCCATGTATCCAGGTGGAGCAGGTGCAAATGGCTCTGGTGCGAACTTAGGTGCTGGCGGTACCTCGATTTATTCATCCGGTGCCTACAACGGTGGTAACGGAGCAGCAGCGCGTACCGGTAATGGTGCCGGTGGTGGTGGCGGCGCAGCAACAATCGTCACGGTTGGTGGAAATGTTTTAATCGCATCCGGTGCTGGCGGCGGCGGTGGTGCGAGCCACCTGAATGTAACTGGCCAAAATGGCGCAGCTTATGCATTGGGCAATTCGATTACTGCAACAAAGGCTCTTAACGCTCAAACCACATTGTTTGACTCGGGTGCAGGTGGTGGTGGTGCTGGCGGTGCGCGTGCTGGTGATCCTGGAGCCGCAGCTTCTGCCAAAGATTTAGTTGGTAACGGTGGCTTCGCAGGTGCTAACAGCACGAACTCTGTTGCAGGCTTGAATGCGAATTATGTGAATGTCGCAACAGGTGACAACGGATACGTGCAACTGTCGTACACGCAACTGTCTCCGTACACATATGACATTGGCGATCAGTGGCTTGCTGGTGGTGAATCCACGCCTTACACAGTGACGTTGACGAACAATGGTTCAGCCGATCAACTCATTAAGTCGATAAGTCTTGATCAACTCACCTCAACGGGCAGTGGCGAATTCTTAATCAAGAATTCCTCAACGTGTGCCAACAGTGGAGTAGTTGCGGCTGGATCTAGTTGTTCCATCAACATAGTTTTTGATCCATACACAATTGGAGCTAAGTCAGCTCGACTCACTGTGACTACTGACACTGGTACCTCGTTTGTCAACGTCACAGGTACAGGCGTGCGTCATCCGCAAGCAGGCTTCACTGTCACAGCGAGTCCATCATCTGGTGTGCAGTACGTTCCCGCCGTTGCAGATGCAAGTCACTCGCATATTTCAGTTACGGCTGCTGGTGGTTCTGAAGGTGCAATCACGTGGGCCATTCACGCGGGAGATCCATGTGTGATTACTACGGCCGACCCAAACGCCAATCCCATCGATGTCGAAATTACCGGTGCGGGCACGTGTTCAGTTACAGCGACGCGCGCACAAACTGTGAACTTCGATGCAACCGATGCAACTGTTGATGTGAGTGTTGCTCGCGCAGCTTCGACGATTGCAGACTTCACAAAGAGTTCAGTTAAGGGAACTCTTGGTATTCCGTTTACTGGTTCACAAACAACGACTACGACTTCCGATGGTTCGATTTCTTATTCGAGTTCAGATGCAAGTATCGCAACTGTAGATAGCACCACTGGCGATGTGACTTTACTTACCGAAGGCAACGTCACTATTGCGGCACAAGTAAGTCAGACTACGAATTTTGAAGCACCGCAACTTAAGTCATACACAATTCACATCAAGCCGGCCGTAACTGTTTCGGATTACCTAACGCCACTTCACTACACAGTCGGACAAACGATTACCTCAATCACGCCAATTCCTGCTACCGGTGGTCACGATGTGACGTACTCGTTGCTACATGGTGCTGCTGTTGAAAGTCTTGTTACTGACACTGGATTAGATTTCGACGTCAATACTGGCGAAATCTCTGGAACTCCTACACTCGCACGAGTGCGCACTATTTACACCGTACGAGCAAGCGATGTAAATGGTTCGTATTCATCAGGTGATCTGACAATGACTGTCTATGACGCAGTCACAACTTCTGTTGATGTGGCATCGGTACATGTGACAACAGGACAATTGGTTGACGCTGTTACGCCAGTGTCATTCTCTGGTGGCTACCAAACAACAGCTGCGTTACTCGATAGCAACGGTAATGATTTTTCACAGACACTTCTTGATACCTACGGTCTGACATTTGATCCGACAAGCGGTTCGATGTCTGGCACACCGACTGGGTCTATTGACCCATCAATGACTTTGACAGTCGTTGCCACGGACGGTAACGGTTCAACAGACCGTTCGACATTTACTTTAGGGATTTCACCTGCAGTCACGACCACGCTCGGTGAAGGATTTGCGGACATTCACATGACCGTAGGTCGTCAGATTGTTCCAATCATTCCGGTAGCAGCATCTGGTGGCTTCAACGTTGTTTATGACTTGCTCGATGAGCAGGGCAATTCATTTGTTGATACGTTACGCACAAATTATGGCCTCACGTTTAATACGTCTAATGGTCAAATAACTGGCACACCAACTTCCTCTCTGCCGGCAACAACGCTCAACGTACGTGCGACAGATGCAAATAATTCTGCCCAGGCAAAAACATTCACATTAACAATTCATGATTCCGTTTCGTTGTCATGGAGCAGTTCAGCCCGCGCTGTCAGCGGAACAGTAGGCGACGCTCTTTCCGTCGGGCCATCGGATACAACTGGTGGCTACCGCGTGACTTACACGGTTACTGGTTCGAACAATGCACCCGTCACATTGCCGAAGGGTCTGTCACTTAACAGTGACACAGGTGTGATTTCTGGAACTCCCGAACTTGCTTTCGCGGACATCAATTCCCCAATGTCCGTGACTGTGCATGCCACAGATGCCAACGGATCTACGAGTGAACAAACTTTCACAATTGTTATTGACCGCAGAGTTATAACTATTGCTGGTGTTGGAGTCGCTAATCGCGATTACATAACCGATAACTTCGGAGTCACTCTGAGTTGTGAATCTGCATCATTAGTGAACGTGCCGTCATTTGATCAGAGCGCCCTAGGTTTCACCTGTGACGCAGCATCAGCAACCTTGAATGATTACGATGTCGATGCGACAGATGACAATGTGGTTGGTACGCATTCTTCTCAAGTCTCTGGAATTTCACTCAATGGGTCTGCGAGCGGCAATTATTTATTGGTGCAGCCAACGGTTAAAAATGTCGTAGTCAGCAAAGCGACACCTGTCATTGGCGATTTTGACTCTGCGACTTATCAGAGCACTTTCGCTAGTGACTTCAACGCTCCGACAATCACTTCAAATTCGAGCTCTGCGGTCGTCTATTCCTCAAGTGACCCATCTGTAGCCGAAGTAAATAGTGCTACTGGTGTTGTCACTTTGAACAAGGCCGGTTCGGTAACAATCTCGGCGAGCACGTCAGCGAATGCCAATTTCACGTTAAGTGCAGTGAAGTCCTATGCACTCGTCGTCTCGCGTGCCAGCCGCACGATTGACTTCTCGGGAGTAGTCCCTACGACGCTTATCTATGGAACGTCTGACGCAGTGATGTCGGCAACACCGAGCGCTGGATCGGGTGCTTTGACTTTTACTCGGGCAGACTCCTCGCAGAATGTGTGTTCGATTAATTCACAAACAGGTGCTATTGCCTTGCTACATGCGGGTACATGTCGAGTAAACGTGTCGGTAGCGCAGGACTCGCAATACTTCACCGCAAATGCATCAACAGATATCAACATCGTTCCAGTTGCTACGAGTCAGGTGCGCAATCTAGACGCAGCAGTCGATGGCACAGATGTAGTCCTTACGTGGGATAAACCAGCGGATGACGGTGGCGCAACGATCAATCGATACATGGGAACAGTTGTCGGCGGAGGCTCCACTTTCACATGCCTAGTTAATGCACCAACAACCCAATGCACAATTACTGGATTGCAACCAGGTACCGATTACACCGCGTCCGTAGTGTCAGAAAATACTTTCAACGGAGAAACCGTGGCTTCTTCGATTGATTCGACGTCAACGGCGTTCTCGATTCCAACGTCGCTTGTTGAAACGACTCCTGGAAAAATCCCACGTCGATTTGATCCGATTGCTCCATCATCTGTGCTTGGTAGCATCTCGTTGCGCGTTCAACAAAACCTCTTGGATGCTGGTGTTCTCGACCCACCAAGTCAGGTACCTGTTATGTCGATTACTGCAGACCTTTCGTCAACTCCGACTGATGTTGAAACTCAGGCTGAAGTTCAACAGGAAGTTTTTTCAGGCTCCGAACTTGACCTAGCGGTATTACTCCCCAGTGACCTTCCAGTGAGTACCCGAGTAACCGCAACACTTCATCTGCCTGATGGTAGCGAGATTGTGATTGGCAACCGCAACGTCACCGCAAATGACATTGCAAATGGCCTCCAGCTAACTCCATTTACGATCATCCCGCCAGGCGATTATTCACTCACCCTGACATTTGGTGACACTACGACGTTTATGCGAGTCCGCGCATTGTCTGGTCCGCGAGGAACTCTGGCTGCGACAATTGCCGGGCACAAGGTCAACTTCGCACTCAACATCAAGTCAGGTCCCAATGGTGTGCCAGTTATTGCTGGACTACCGACTCCTACGCCGACTCCAACACCAACTGAGACACCAACTCCAACACCGGTTGATACTCCAACGCCAGATCCGACACCATCGGATACTCCGACTCCAGAACCGTCTGCGGCAGATGAACGAGGACTCGTCGCGGTTGACCCAATGTCGGAACCCGCGGCTGTTGCCGAAACAACTGTTACCGCTGTAACCCTTGTGTCAGCCGTTTCTGCTGCAGCTTCGGCGGCAGCAGCTGTTGGTGCAGCAGCTGGTGGCGCAGCATCAGCAGCTGGTGGCGCAGCTGGTGGTGCAAGCGGTGGTGGTGGCGGCGGTGGCGCTCGTGGTGGCGGCGGTGGCTCCGGAAGTTCAGGTGGCGGTGGCTCCGGAAGTTCAAGTAGTGCTGGCGGAGATGCTGGTGGCGACGTGCCTGAAATGACCACGATTGACTTTGAGTTTGAAGAATTTGAAGACCTCACGGCTAATTGGGGCGACCAACTTCCAATTTGGGGCAAGTACAAACTCAATGTGCTTGATAAACCAACTTTTGATTGGACACTTAAGGTTGCAAGATTCTCACCGCTACTGTCCAAACTGATTAATGATGGCGCCTACCTGCGCGCAATGACCGGCCTCATTGCCGTGCTACTGCCATTGGCATCGATTGCTCTTGGTGTCATGGGCTTCCTGAATACCGGAGGTTTGTTGCTGCCTCCAAACGCGCCAATTCTCACAGCAATTGCAGTCATCGGAATTTTTGACGCATTCGCTGGCTTTGCCGGAATTATCGTCTTCATCACGGGTCTATCGATTATTGCGGGCGTGCATACGTCTGCTGACGTTCGTATGTTGATGGGTCTATCGGTGGTGGGCTTTGGTCCTGCACTTCTTGCTGGATCATTCCGAGGAATTCGTCGAAACGCTGCATTGCAATTTGGTGACTGGTGGGAACGAATTGTCGATATCGCCGTAGCGCCATTCCTAGGTGGCTGGGCAATGCAAAGCATGATTTCTTCGCTGCCGTCACTGGCTGGTATCGCGTTACCTATCGCGGATCACGCCGACGCAATTGCAGTTGCAGTAGCCTTAGCCCTCGCGGCGAGAGTATTGCTTGAGGAAGTTGTTGCGCAATACTTCCCAGGTCGTCTCAACCAGTTGCACCCAACTGAAGTGCCAACGTCATCCAATCTCCAAAAGTCTTTGGCATTGGCAGTACGTGGTTGCTTGTTCTACTTCGTTGCAGGCGCTTTCATTGGGCATAACTGGCAACTCACTGTGGGAACAATTTTGTTCATTGTTCCGAGCTACCTTGCCCTTATCCAGGATCGACTGCCAAACTTCCCAATTCTGTACCAGATTTTGCCGGCAGGACTGCCAGGTTTGGCGTTTAGTTTGATTGTTGCTTCGGCAACTCTGGGACTTCTCACAAATGTTCTTGGCTCAACTCCGGACTTGGCGAAGATTTCATTTGTGATGCTTCCGATACCTTCTGGAATTATGGCCTTCCTTGGCATGCTGGGCCGCGAACCTGCCGACGGTGATACGCGCTGGTATCAGCGAGACAGCATGGTGTGGGTATATCGCATAGGTGGCCTTGCGGTATTTGCATACACACTTCGCCTAGCTGGTCTTGCTTAACCTGACATCTGCGAGCTGAAACCCTTATTGCAAGGTATTGGCGATAACTGTCCAGACGACGACCTCGTGGGAACATACTGCCGCGTAAGGCGGTTGAATGGTGTGTAAGGAAACCCGAGGAGAACAAAATGTCGTTACCGCCGCTCGTTGAACCTGCTGCTGAACTCACTGTTGAGGAAGTCCGTCGGTACAGCCGTCACATCATCATTCCTGATGTTGGCATGGTGGGACAGAAGCGCCTTAAGAATGCCAAAGTACTGTGCGTTGGTGCAGGTGGACTCGGAAGTCCAACATT
This sequence comes from Actinomycetota bacterium, assembly GCA_947448865.1. Lineage (GTDB taxonomy): Bacteria > Actinomycetota > Actinomycetes > S36-B12 > UBA5976 > UBA5976. Next base: position 1,351 of record CANFOW010000033.1, on the reverse strand, counting down.
GATGTATCTGGCAGCAGCTGGCGTCGGAACTTTAGGAATCGTTGAATTCGACACTGTTGACGAGTCGAATTTGCAACGACAAATTATTCATGGTCAAAGCGACATTGGTCGTTCTAAGGCTCAAAGCGCGGCTGACAGCGTGCGTGAAATTAATCCGCTTGTAAATATCAACATTCATGAAACTCGTTTGGATAATTCGAATGTTATGGAGTTGTTTAGTCAGTACGACCTCATTGTTGACGGCACTGACAACTTTGCAACGCGATACATGGTCAATGACGCATGTGTCTTATTGAACAAGCCCTACATCTGGGGATCTATCTATCGCTTTGATGGTCAGGCGAGCGTTTTCTGGTCCGAGTATGGTCCGTGTTACCGATGCTTGTATCCAGAACCTCCACCTCCCGGAATGGTTCCTTCATGTGCAGAAGGTGGCGTGCTCGGTGTGCTGTGTGCATCGATTGGTTCCATTCAAGTCAATGAAGCGATAAAGGTCCTCACGGGTATCGGTGAGCCACTTGTTGGTTCATTAATGGTTTATGACGCGCTTGAAATGACGTACCGCAAGATTAAGGTACGCAAAGATCCCAATTGTGCTATTTGTAGTGACCATCCAACGGTTACGGGACTGATTGATTACGAATATTTCTGTGGCTCAGTTTCTGAAGAAGCAAAAGATGCCATCGTTGATTCGACAATCAGTGTGCGTCAGTTGGAAGACATGTTGCAGGCGCGCGATCGTGGCGAAACTGATTTCCTGTTAGTTGATGTTCGCGAACCGAATGAGTTCGATATTGTGCGCATTCCGGGTTCAGTACTGATCCCGAAAAATGAATTCCTCATGGGTAACGCACTCGAAGGCATGCCACAGGACAAGCCAATTGTGTTGCATTGCAAAGTAGGCGGTCGTTCGGCTGAAGTGCTTGCTGTTGTCAAAGGCGCAGGCTTCAGTGATGCGGTGCACGTTGGAGGCGGAGTTCTAGCGTGGGTATCGCAGATTGAGCCTGACAAGCCCACGTATTAACGCGTTGGTCAGTGCTAGAGATCGCCAGTGCGCTGAAGGTGGTTGAAAGCTAACCAGCCTGGGATTGTTGGCACCCAGAACGTCCACAGCCGGAAGAGCAAGGTGGCCGATAAGGCAAGGGCGCCATCAAGGCCAGTTGCAGTTAAGCCCGCAGCAAGTGCTGCTTCGACAGCGCCGAGTCCACCCGGAGTTGGCGCAGCTTGTGCCACAACTGAACCTGCTAGGTACACCAGCGAAATCGCCGCTATTGATGCATGTGGCGTGAAGGCACGTACTGAAGCGACTAGGCACAGGCAGTAACCAAGGTTAAGTAGTAGCACTCCGAAC
>CANFOW010000032.1 GCA_947448865.1 Actinomycetota bacterium | reverse complement strand
GTTTGCCCCGCCACAGCCGAGATAGTAAAAATTGCGACACCAGTGGCTGCAACGAGGTCACTTTGAATGGCGACAAATGTTGCACCGGAAAGTCCGCCCGCAAGTTGCCACCATTTAAGTTCACCAAGGCTCACTAAGTGTCGAATACTCAGGAATGAATCGCGAGCAGGTTTTTTTGCAATGAGTAATGCAATGAGAACAAGTAATCCAGAAATGAAAACCAAGATTGCAGTGAATAGAGCATTGTCGGTGTATTTATTCAGTTCGGCGTTAACACTGGACTGACCCGTGATGACAACAGATGCCACAAATGTAATAACAATGTGGTGCAACTTGATTTGGCGGATTTGTAATGGCTCGTCCGACAAAGTTGACATTCCAACACCTCTACATGAGCAATCCGTTTGGCTTTCTCTCACGTCACCCTATCTGAGGGAACAGAACCTTCGGGGTTCGTGTTAGATGTAAGTGAAGGGGAGGTGACGTCAATGGATAGCGGGCAATGGGTACTTGTGAGCGTTCTGGCTGCAGGCACAGTCTTCGGCCTCAATAGGTTGCGCGTTGACGGCAAGGTCAACCTGCTTCGACCCGGTTCCTTTGTCACCGAGGCTGAGCTTGGGCACCCCATGGGGTCTGCGGCAACATTCATCCAGTTTTCTTCGCCATACTGCCAACCGTGCAAAGCCACTCACACACTTCTTGAAAGCCTCACCGCCGAGAATCCCGAAATTTCGCACGTTGATCTTCAAGTGGCAGACCACCTGGACATGGTCAACAAACTTGCTGTCATGCGTACCCCTACAACCGTTCTCCTTGACGGCAAAGGTCACGTTATTTATCGCACCGAGGGCCTACCTCGCACGGGTGAATTAACCGAAGCCCTGGCTAAAGTGCTTGGGGCATAAGGGTCACACTGACTGACTTCGCAACATTAGGTACGCTATGACCTAAGCGCAATCGTCTGAAGGTGATACAACATGGCATCCATTTTGTTACTCACCCGCGCACTAATTCCATCGAGCGCCGTACTTCCTGGGCTTGAATTACTCAGTCACCGGATTAAAGTCATGAGCCCTGAACCCACCGCTCTGATTACTGCCCCCGAAGCAGATTTGATCATGCTCGACGGTCGTACCGATCTAGCTGGCGCTCGTAGTCTGTGCCGCTTGATGGAAACCACTGGAAACACCAGCCCAGTCATTGTGATTACAACCGAAGGTGGCTTAGCCGCAGTCAATCACGAATGGGGATTAACCGATGTCATCGTCGACAGCGCAAGTCCTGCTGAAATCGAAGCCCGCATCCGTCTGGCAATCGGACGAACGCATGCTGAAAGCGTTGCATTGACTCAGCATGAAATCCGAACAGGCGATCTCGCCATTGATGAAAATGCGTACTCTGCGAAATTACGCGGGCGCACACTCGACCTGACATTCAAAGAATTCGAGCTTCTAAAGTTCCTTGCACAGCATCCAGGACGGGTGTTTAGTCGCGAACATCTACTTCAGGAAGTGTGGGGCTACGACTATTTCGGTGGCACCCGAACAGTTGATGTTCATGTCCGTCGACTGCGCGCGAAACTTGGTCCTGAAAATGAATCACTGATTGGCACTGTGCGAAATGTTGGGTACCGATATGTCGCTACTCCTTCGTCAGAGCGCGAATCACACGACGTGTTGGTTTAGTTCCTCACGCGATGACTACCTCAATCGAGATGCACTCGCGTCTTGACTCCAGCACGATAAAAGAAATTAAGAGTGTCATCAGTGCAGCAACGTCCTATGACGATTTAGCACCGTTGTCTGAACACGTACTCATCCACATTAATCACGGTGGCGATGAAGCAGACGAGCATTTATTGGCGCGCGACGATCGTGGAAACCTCATTGGATATTTGCATTTAGACCAGACCGATGAAGTCGCTGGACCAGTTGTCGAACTCGTTGTTCATCCTGAACATCGCCGACGCGGAGTCGGGAGTGAATTAGTACAGTCAGCCCTCAAGCAAGCAAACAGTCCACTTTTTCGTCTTTGGGCTCACGGTGAATTGATTGGAGCACATTCATTAGCGACCAGATTGGGATTTGCCTCGACCCGGGAACTCTGGCAAATGAGACGGTCGCTGCTGGCTCCTATTCAACGCATTGAATCACCTGCAGGAATCACACTACGTACTTTCGAACCCGGCCATGATGAGGACGAATGGGTGGAACTGAATGCTCAACTATTCGCCGAACATCCCGAACAAGGCCAACTCACCAGACATGATTTAGACGTTCGCATGAATGAAAAGTGGTTTGACCCAAACGGTTTTCTCATTGCAACTCGCGATAATCGAATCGTTGGCTTTCATTGGACAAAAGTTCATGGCGGGAGTCGGCGCGGCACTCATGACCATCCTGAAGTAGGTGAGATCTATGTGCTCGGCGTTGCACCGAACGAGCGTGGCACGGGTCTCGGCAAGTACTTGAGTCTTAAGGGATTGGAGTATTTACGAGGACAAAACCTGAGTGCAGCTATGTTGTACGTCGATGCTGACAATGTGTCTGCGCGTTCGTTGTATGAAAGCATCGGGTTTGCGCATTGGGACACAGACGTCATGTTCCAACGTCCATCACACTAAAACGTTGTAACGGTTTGCCCAGCTTTAAATTCAGTACGATCGCCATCCTCAAGAATCCAGACAGATTGTCGCCCTTGAACAGTCCACTCGTGTGGTCCACCGATGAGCGCGGTGTCTTCGTCAATACCAACGATGGTGACACCATCAGGAACTTTCATGATGCGCATTGCAAGATCGGGAATCCAGCCGAACATTTTGTCAAAGTGTGGAAGGACTCGGATGTGGGGCAAAACCCCGAGTCCACGAGTTGGTTGATGGTGAGGCAGTCGCAATGCAGGAATGTGATCCGCAATCGCCATAGCTCCTGCGCTACAACCCGCGAGAGCTGCGCCTTGTTGCCATGCCTGAACAATGGCGTTCCAGACGGGAGTATCGCGCAACGTGTTTGCCAAGAAGCTTGGATTACCGCCAGACAAATAAATAAGACCCGCATCCGCAATCAGGTCCACTAAATCTTCTCGTTGCGCGTCGTCTCGATTTTTTACAATTACAGGCACTGCCGTTACACCAAGGCGTTGCGCTTGTTTCTGTCCTAGCGAAATCCAATGTTCAAGGGATTTATCGCCTTCGGGTGCTGCCGCTGTAGGAAGTTGTACATAGCGCGGGTTTCGACCTGCGATGAGTGACGCTTCAATGTCTTGCATGACGGGTAGGTATTCACCAGAACCAACTAATGCAATTGGCCCTGCAGTCATGAGCTATTGATGTCCCAGGTTGAGCCTTCTTGGGTATCGCGAATTGTCACGCTCAGTGAGGTGAGCCGGTCTCGAATAGCATCGGCTTCGTCCCATCGGCCACCAGATCGTGCTGACATACGAGCTTGGAGAAGAGCTTCGATGTATGGCCCGACGACGGCTTCGATGTTGACGCGTGGACTCGCAGCTAAGTGGCCAAGTCGCGTGATGAGTGCGTGCACTGTCGCACGTGTTTCTAAGTCACGATCAAGGTCGTCGAGCTCAAGCAGTGCATCAACCGCGGCCATAACGTTTCCGGTATCTAACAATTCTTCAACGTGCTCAACGTCAACTGGCATCACAATTGGGTCAGAAGCGATTCGGCGCTCTACTCCACCAAATTGAGCAACGTGATCAAAGCTTGCTGAGTCACCTGACTTGAGCGTCCAGATATGTTCACCTTTGCGCACTGTCATTAGACCGCGTCCAAAAACGTTAACAATGCGCGAATCAAGATCAAATGCGGCGCCTGTGTGTTCGTCGATTCCGAGGATGAATACATCATCGGGCAATTGTGCTTCGAGGATTCGAAGGCGTCGTTCGCCCATGTAGCAATACCGGGTGTCGTGATTGCCACCTTCGGCGTTGTCAAAATGTGGGATAACAGCGGCACGCAAACCTGTGTGGCGACCCAAAATATCTAGACCGTCAAGCCAGTACGGATCTTGACCCACTTTGTAAATTTCATAAACCGGAACCGTGTGGGTACCTGCTGTCAGCGCTGCAGCGGAAGCCAAGACTAAGGTGCCCCGTTTCAACACATCATCTAAGTGGGGTGCAAGTCCAACTCCCTGCCAGGTTCTTAATGCATAGGACGGGCTACCGGGACCTGCAAAGACCCAGTCAGCTGCCATAACGCTGGCAACGGCAGCGGCGACTTCACTGGGGGAACTATCTGGTCGGCGCAGTTTTACGGGTGTGATTGAGGTTCCAACAGAATTCGCGAAATAGTCAATGAGTCGGGAAGTTAAGTCCTCGACATTTTCTTGGAAACCAAATGGTGTATCGAGAACAACCCGAGATTCTGGCTTGGAATCAAGAGATTTCTGGATATTTTGGTGCGGAGTCACCATTGTCGGGCTTGTTTCCCCGCTACCCATAAAGACTATTTGCCGCGCCATGTGTTCATCATTGCACCGTTTCACGTGATGTTCATCTTGAGATATCGCCAGACTTAGCGCTACGTTACCAAGGTGTGAAAGTATTCAGGCTATGTCTTCCTCACACAACAATTCGCTGGCGCTACCTAGCGACCGGTTTTTAGACCGTGAGTTGTCTTGGTTGGCATTTAACAAACGCGTACTTGAATTAGCGCAAGACGATTCATTAGCACTGCTTGATCGAGTAACTTTCTTATCGATTTTTGCGAGCAACCTCGATGAATTTTTCATGGTGCGAATCGCCGGTCTGAAAAGAAGAATCGCTACCGGTATCGCAGTTCGCGCAGCTAGCGGCATGATGCCACGAGAAGTTCATGACACTGTCCTGAAACAGAGCCATGAATTCATGCTCGAGCACTCTGACTGTTTCACGCGAAACATATTGCCTGCGCTGGCTTTGGAAGGCATTTTCATTTTGCGGTGGGAGGAACTAACTCCAGATGAGCGTGCAAGCCTTACCGTGTTGTTTGAAGAGCAAGTGTTTCCAGTACTTACACCTTTGGCAGTTGATCCTTCGCACCCGTTTCCTTACATTTCGGGATTGTCGCTAAACCTCGCTGTGGTCGTGCAACATCCTGGAACTGAAAACGAACTATTTGCACGCGTAAAGGTTCCACCGTCTTTGCCTCGATTTATCGAAGTGTCGTCCCAGCGATTTGTACCTCTCGAAGATGTCATGGCTGCGCACTTGGACATGCTTTTCCCTGGCATGAATGTCATGCAGCATCACGCATTCAGAGTCACGCGAAATGAAGAACTCGAAGTTGAAGAAGATGACGTAGAAAATATTCTGCAAGCACTTGAAAAAGAATTAATGCGTCGTAGGTTTGGTCCACCTGTGCGACTTGAAGTTGAAAATTCAATGGACCCATACGTTTTGAATTTGCTTATTAGCGAACTTGGTGTGACCGAGAATGAAGTTTTCAAACTCGCAGGACCACTTGATTTAAAGTCGCTTGATGAAGTCGCCAAACTCAAACGAGAAGATCTCAAAGCTCCAGCTTTTATCCCACGCACGAGTCCATTGCTCGCTGAACATGAAACGTCTAATCCACCGGATGTGCTCGACGTTATGCGCCATCGCGATGTGCTACTCCATCATCCGTACGATGCCTTCTCGACGAGTATGCAGAGATTCTTAGAGCAAGCATCGGAAGATCCCAACGTTTTAGCTATTAAACAAACGCTCTACCGCACCTCAGGTGATTCGCCTATCGTTGATGCACTCATCAATGCAGCCGAGTGGGGAAAGCAAGTGTTGGCCGTTGTTGAAATCAAGGCTCGCTTTGATGAACAAAACAACATTGATTGGGCTCGCAAACTTGAAGAAGCTGGAGTTCACGTGGTCTACGGACTTGTTGGACTCAAAACCCACGCCAAGTTGTGCTTAGTCGTTCGCAGCGATGGTGGACGGCTAAAGAGGTACGCACACATAGGTACGGGTAACTACAACCCCAAAACGGCACGTTCATATGAAGATTACGGGCTCCTGACCACGAATCCTGAAATCACCGAAGATGTTGCTAGCTTGTTTAATCTCTTGTCAGGTTACGCAATCCCCGGTGACTACCAAAGACTTATGGTTGCACCTAAAGAACTCCGCGACGATCTACTCGCAAAGATTAATCGCGAAATCGCACACGTACACGCGGGGCATCCTGGGCTCATCCGCATCAAGTGCAACGCAATCGTTGATGAAGTACTTATGGATGGTCTCTACCGTGCAGCAATGGCGGGCGTAAAAGTGAACATGCTCATTCGCGGGATTTGCGCTTTGCGTCCAGGTGTACCCGGATTGAGCGAAAACATCACCGTGCGAAGCATCCTTGGACGCTTTCTTGAGCACAGCCGCGTGTACGAGTTTGGAAACGCTGGCACTCCAGAAGTCTGGATTGGAAGCGCCGACCTAATGCATCGCAACTTAGATCGACGCGTGGAAGTGTTGGTCCGACTTAATTCCGAAGATGGGCACAGCATTAGCGAGACCCTTGACTTAGCTTTTGACGAAAACACTGCTGCCTGGCATTTACAACACGATGGACATTGGATGCGAGTAAACAAAAACTCCGAAGGACTTCCATTAATTGAATACCAAGAGCGCCTCATCAAAGATCACCCATCGTCTAAAGAAATTTCCGACGAACCAACACCACGTGGATTAGTTAATCTACTGACCAGAGTCGGAATTCGTGGCCGATAAGGAAGTTGTTGCGGCAGGTGCTGTCATCACACGATATGTGGATGGCGTTAAACAATATCTACTCATTCATCGTGGCTATCGGGATGACTGGACATTTCCGAAAGGCAAACTAGATTCCGGCGAACATGTTGTAGCAGCGGCTGTGCGGGAAGTACGCGAAGAAACCGGGTTCGCGATTCGGCTTGGACAACCGTTACCGTCGCAACATTACGAAATCCCTGGTGGCATAAAAGTTGCTCACTATTGGGTTGCCGAATATTTATCTGGCACTTTCGTGCCTAATGACGAAGTCGACGAGCTCCAGTGGTTGCCGTTCAATAAAGCGGCTTCGCTACTGAGCTATAAGCGAGATTTGCAAGTTCTTAAGGGCGCTCGCGATGCGCAGCCGACGATTCCATTCATAGTGTTGCGTCACACCCAAGCCATGAAACGATCGGATTGGCAAATCAAAGGGGAAACACGATCCACGGTTGACGCTTTCCGACCATTGACCGCAATCGGACGAACACAAGCGGTTCACCTTATTCCGGCTCTAGCTGCTTACGGTATAAACGCGATTCATTCTTCGGACTCCTATCGATGTCGAGATACCGTGGGACCGTATGCGACTGCGCGTAGTCTGAGCATCACTCCTGAGCCGACAATGAGCGAAGAACGACACGCTAAGAAGCCCAAGTCAGTGGCAACACGCATCAAGAAGATTGCAGTAAATAAGCATGCCGTCGTTTTGTGTACTCACCGACCGGTAATGCCGACTGTCATGTCAACGCTCTTTGAATGTTTCGTCAGTGACTCGTCTGATGAAAGTGATTTCGATCCATCACTAGCACCTGGATCAATGGTGATCTTCCACCGAGACGCATCTGACCTCACTCGAGTTATCAGCATTGAGCGACACGTTCATTAACGAATAATTTGTTGACCTTTACCGAGTGTGACTACGCCTGCTTCACTGACGGTATATAACTTGCGATCATGTTCGAGATCAACACCGATTTGAGCACCGTCAGGAATAATCACGTTCTTATCAAGAATTGCACGTCGCACGACTGCGCCTCGACCAATACGAACGCCGGGCATCAGCACCGCACCGTCAACATAGGCTCCGTCTTCGACTCGCACTGCATGTGACACAACCGACGTTCGTACGTGTGCGCCAGAAATAATTGAGCCAGCGCCCACGATTGATTCATGAGCTGTTCCGCCTTGAACAAACTTCGCAGGTGCCAGCGGTGGCAGCGTGGTGAGAATTGGCCATTCGTCGTTGTACAAATTGAATATTGGATGGACCGATACTAGATCCATGTGTGCATCGTGATATGAATCCAGCGTTCCCACATCGCGCCAATATGCGCGATCACGATTAGTTTCGCCGGGAACACGATTTTCGGCAAAGTCGTAAACCATCGCTTCACCACGAGCCGTCAGCATCGGAATAATGTTTGTTCCCATGTCGTGAATCGATGCGGGATCAGATGCATCTTCTATTAATGCATCAACCAACGCTTCACGTGAAAAAATGTAATTGCCCATCGAAGCAAAACATTCTTGTGGCGATCCGGGAATTGTTGGTGGATCAGATGGTTTCTCTAGGAATCGTTCAATTTTCGTTCCCGTGGAATCTGTTTCGATAATGCCAAAGCCAGACGCTTGGGCTTTCGGTACGCGGATTCCTGCGACTGTGACTTTCGCTCCAGATTCGATGTGTTGTTGCAACATCTGCTCTGGGTCCATGCGATATACGTGATCAGCACCGAATACCAAAATGTAATCGGGGTCAGCATCGTAAACAAGATTCAGGCTCTGGAAGATTGCATCGGCTGAACCCGTGTACCACCGAGGACCGAGACGCTGTTGGGCCGGCACCGATGTGATGTAGTCACCCAGAAGATTACCCACTTGCCACGTTGTTGTGATGTGGCGATCCAGCGAGTGCGATTTATATTGCGTCAACACACAAACTTGCACAAAACCTGCATTAACTAGGTTGGACAAGACGAAGTCCACGAGGCGGTATGACCCACCAAATGGCACAGCAGGTTTCGCACGGTCAGCCGTAAGAGGCATAAGGCGCTTACCTTCACCACCAGCAAGCACAATTGCAAGGACATCGTTGCGTCTACGCACACCACAAGCCTACTGACAACCCATAGGCTTACGATGTGCGAATCTCAATTGTTACAAGGGAATGGCCACCAGACATTTATGGTGGTGCCGGAGTTCACGTCGAGCATCTTGTTGCGCAACTGCGCAAGCTGGAAAACGTCGATGTGCACTGTTTCGGTGACCCTAAACCAGGTGCGATTGCGTATCCAGTGCCAGCCGAGTTAACTGCTGCCAATGCTGCAATCCAAACTTTGGGTGTCAACCTGGACATGATCCAGGATTTTGCAAACTCGCAAGTGATTCACACGCACACCTGGTACGCCAACATGGCCGGCCACATTGGGTCACTGCTTCACGGCATCCCTCATGTGTTAACGGCACATTCACTTGAACCGCGACGACCTTGGAAAGCCGAGCAACTCGCTGGCGGCTATCGAGTCTCATCATGGGCAGAAAGCACGGCCTATCACGCAGCAGATGCCGTCATCGCAGTAAGCAATGGGATGAAGCGTGACATTCTTGAATGCTATCCCGACGTTGATCCAGCGAAAGTTTATACGGTGTACAACGGCATTGATACGGGCGTTGTTAATAAGGTCACGGGCACTTCAGCACTCGTTGCCAATGGTATTGATCCAACACGTCCTTACGTTTTGTTCGTCGGACGTATCACGCGACAAAAAGGCATCATGCATTTGTTGCGGGCCGCGGAACTTCTGTCACCGGACATTGCGATTGTGTTATGCGCATCGTCACCTGACACGCCTGAACTTGGCGAAGATGTAGCGCGCCAGATAGAAAAACTTTCCACAACCCGATCGGGTGTTCACTGGATTAAAGATCAGCTTCCGCGCCCTGAACTTGTGCAAGTCCTGTCCCATGCTGCGGTATTTGCCTGCCCTTCTATCTATGAGCCACTGGGCATTGTGAATCTTGAAGCCATGGCATGTGAGGTTCCTGTCGTGGCTAGCGATGTGGGTGGCATCCCCGAAGTTGTTGTCAACGGTGAAACTGGCCTACTTGTTCACTATGACGAAACCGACACTCAAACCTTTGAATCCGACTTCGCTGCGGCACTTACTCTTGTCCTAAGTGATTCCAGTGTTGCCACCCGAATGGGTCAGGCTGGACGCGCTAGAGCAGTGACAGAATTCGGTTGGGATCGCATTGCGCTAGAAACTATTGCGATTTACCAGAAAGTACTTCATGAGTCATAAGCTCCTTGAGCGCAAGAAGAACCCCAAACTGGGTTACCTGCTTTACTTCACTGCTGCAGTTCTCTGGGCTTTTAATGGCACGGTCGCAAAAGTAATTTTGAAAGAAGTAGGCGACCCATTACGAGTCTCGCAATTCCGTGGAAGTGCCACAGCGTTGGTGCTCGTGATTATTGTGCTTTTAAGTCAGCCTCGAAAGTTCAAAATCAAAGGAAAAGAAGCGCTTCTGCTCGCAGGCTACGGAGTAATCGGAGTTGCTTGCTGCCAGTGGTTTTATTTCGAATCCATTTCACGAATCCCCATCACAATCAGTTTGCTCATCGAGTTCATGGCACCGATTTTTGTTGTGTTGTTTGCACGCTTTGTCTGGCATCACCCAGTGAAACCAACCGTGTGGCTCGGCCTCCTTCTCGCAATGACAGGCTTGGCACTTGTTCAGCAAGTCTGGCAAGGCATGACACTTAATGGCGTTGGAATTCTGTTCGCGGTTGGTTCAATGACGTGTCTGATTGTGATGTACTTGCTCGCTGATCGCGCAAGTCGTCATCGTGATCCAGTGTCGTTGCTTATGTGGGCGTTTATATTTTCAGCTTCGTTCTTTGCGATTGCGCGACCTTGGTCGAGTTTTCCTTGGCATTCACTAACAGTCATCGCACAGCCTTTTGATAATCAGCCATACACCTTGCCAATCGGTTGGCTGTTCGGATACATGGTTATCGGAGGCACTCTTGCTCCTTATGTACTCGTGATTAATTCCATTAAGCACATCGGTGGTGCAGGCGCTTCCATCATGGGAATCACTGAACCGCCGGTAGCAGCCGCAATCGCATGGGTAGTTCTCGGTGAGGCACTCAACCTCACACAAATGCTTGGTGGCCTCGTTATCTTGGTAGGAATTTTCGTTGCAGAAAATGCGCGTGAAAACAATCCCGAGCAAGTTCTCGTTAATGCGGAAGTTTCAGGCGCTGTAAGTTAGCATCCGTTTCGCTACACGTTGGTCTAATTGGTTTTGGTGCGTTAGCGCGGCGAGATCCGACTAACAATCCCAAATGCCATAGCAATGCTTTGGCCAACGAGTACCGCGAAAATTACTGTCCCGATTCCGACAGTGCCGCCCAGCAACCATCCGACAACAAGGACAGTTGCTTCAATTCCTGTGCGTACTCGGCCAACGCGTATTCCAGTGCGGAAGTGAATACCCGTCATCAACCCATCGCGTGGACCAGGACCGAGGTTACTCGTGATGTAGAAAGCACTACCAAACCCAACGATGACAACACCAACGAGAACCTGAATTATTTGCAACAGTTTGTTTGTCGGCTCCGGGAAAAGCGGAATCATATTTTGCAAAGTAAATGCGATCACGAAAATGTTCATCACAGTGCCAAGGCCAGGCTTGCGTTTTAGTGGAATCCACAATGTCAGTGCAGCTAACGAAATAAAGAAAGTGGACCATCCGATTGAAAGTCCAGTTTGCTTAGAAATTCCTTGCGCAAACACGGTCCACGGAGATACTCCCGCATTAGCCGCAACAAGTGCCGCTTCACCGGTTCCAAAAAGCCACAATCCAAAAATCAATGCGGCGTACGACTTGGGAGTTGCTTTCCAGTTAGATTCACCCGCACTCCACGGAGTCACAGGAACTGTGCGATGTGGACGTAGCCACTCAGATAAAGATGCCACAGTGCGAATCAGACGATGTTGGCTTCAGGGCGAAGCTGACCGCCACTTGCAAAGCGGCCCGCGCTCATTGGTGAAATATCCACGAATGGTTGTTTGCCTAAATACAAATCGCGAAGAATTTCACCGATTGCAGGACCTTGTAGGAATCCGTGTCCGCTAAATCCCGTTGCGTACAACATGCGCGAGACGCCATCCCATTCACCCAAGATTGCGTTGTGATCAGGAGCCACGTCGTAGTAACCCGCCCAGCCGCGACCTACGCCAACATCGAGCAAACGAGGTGCACGATGGAAAGCCAGTTCCGCTAGCTTTTCAGGGAACTGTGGGTCACGCGTTAAGTCCCAACCGTAATCAGTCGTCTTATCGGAAAAGCCCATGAGTAAGCCTTTGCCTTCGCGATGCCAGTACAACGATGTTGCGTAATCAATCGTCATTGGCATATTTGCTGGGACATCATCAAAATCCGCACCGAGTGGTTCAGTGATCAAGAGCTCGCGCTTCAGTGGACGAACCGGAAGATCAAGCCCAACCATTGCGCCAATAGTTGGCGACCAAGCGCCTGCAGCATTCACAATGGCGCTGGTTTTTACAGTTCCTGCTGTTGTTTCCACTGCAGTGATTTCCCCACCAACGACGGTGATACCAGTTGCTTCAACGTTGGTCATAACAGTGGCACCGTGACGTCGCGCACCTGATGCGTAACCCATAACAACTGATTCAGGCGTGCAGTATCCATCATCTGGTGTGATGTGTGCGGCCAGCACATCATCAACATTCAGAATCGGATTCAGTGCGTGTGCTTGCGCCGGTGTGAGCATTTCGGAACGCACATTGAATTGGTGATGGATCTGCATAGAGCGTTCAAATAATTCGACATCTTCTTGGCGAGTGAGAGCAAACATGTATCCAGGACGATGCAAATCAATTTCTTGACCAGGACGATTATTAAAGTCTGCTAACAAATTCAGTGAACGTGCACCAATTGCGACATTGAGTTCATCCGAAAAATTCGCACGAACTCCGCCTGCAGCTTTTGAGGTTGAACCACTTGCGAGCTCATTTTTTTCGATAAGCAAAACGCTAACGCCCGCTTCAGCGAGATGGAACGCTGTTGAAGCACCCATAACTCCGCCGCCAATAACAACGACGTCTACTTGCTCAGGCAATCTCGCCATGCTGATCCCCTAAAGCGTGAAGTCTGGATTATGTGGTGTCTCGATGAGATCCATCTGGGCTTTTTGTAACTTGCCCGACCAATCCCAGTTCAGTGATTGCCAGCGAGTGAATTGATCAAGCACCCAGATTCCACTTTGACGTGATCCGTTTCCGCTCTTGCCATTGCCGCCGAACGGCATGTGTGCTTCGGCACCTGACGTTGAGTTGTTAACCGAGATCATGCCCGCAGAAACGCCTTCACGGAATGTCCATATTGACTTCGGGTCACTGCTGTAAATCGCAGAAGACAACCCATATCCATGTCCATTCGATAATTCAATGGCTTCTTCAATGGTCTTGAACTTGCCAACAGAAACAAGCGGTCCGAAGGTCTCGTTGTTGTACAGATCTTCGCCAGCCTGAAGTCCCGTAACGATTGTCGGGTGAGCGAAGTAGCCAGCGTCTGGGTCTCCGACAAATCCTTCACGTGGATTGCTCGCTGTGATGCGACCAACGCCAGTTGAACCCATCACGGTGTGATGATCCTTGATCATGTCCAGGTTCTTGATGTGATTCGCTAAGTACTTTTCGCTCAGCATTGGGCCGAACAAAACATCCTTCATAGGATCTCCAACGCGCGCAGTCTCTACCGCATGCTTGTACATCGCGATGAATTCATCGTGAACTGATTCATGCAGCCACAATGAACCGAGTGATGTGCAACGTTGACCAGCAGTTCCAAAACCTGCGAACAATGCGCCATCAAGCACAAGCTTGAGATCGGCATCAGGCATAACCACCATTGGGTTCTTGCCACCAAGTTCCAGGCATGCGCTTTGAATGTACTGGCCGGCTAGCGCTCCAATTTTGCGACCGACTTCTGTTGAGCCGGTGAAACCAACTTTGTTGACGACTCCAGCTTCGAGACTTTTTTCCAAGCCAGCGAATGTTGTCGGGCCGTCTGCCACAACCGTGATTAATACGTCCTTGGGAACACCGCCGGCGTGAAAAATTTCAGTCATCGCTTGAGCAACAGCTGGCGTGAACTCAGATGGCTTCCATACAACAGAGTTACCCGTGAGCAATGCAGGAACGAGGTACCACGAAGGCACAGCGGCTGGGAAATTTCCAGCCGTAATAATCAGAGCAGTACCAACTGGCTGACGGAATGTGAACAAATTTTTGTTCGGCATTTCGCTAGGCACGGTTTGTCCATAAAGACGACGACCTTCACCAAGGAAGAAGTCGCACGTATCGATTACTTCTTGCACTTCACCAAGGGCTTCGGCGTAAACCTTGCCCATTTCGCGAGTGACAAGTGCGGACAAAGTCTCTTTGTTCTTTTCAAAGAGTCGGCCAACATTGGCAATGACGCGACCTCGCGCAGGTGCGGGCAGTTTTGCCCAAGCCTTCTGCGCTTCCTTGGCGCGGGTAGCCGCTGCCACGATGTCGTCAGCTGTTGCTGCTGGAACGGTTGCGACGACATCAGAGATGTTCGCGGGATTTGTAGAAACGAAGGTGGACACGTCGTTGGCCTCTTTCGTGCTCGCTAAAGTGTTTGTATGTCTCAGTATGCCTCGTCCGATACGCCCACAGTTGCTGGGGTCATTCTTGATTTGTTGTGGGAAGCCGGAGTGCGAGTAACTTTTGGCATACCTGGTGTACACAACTTGGCATTTTGGGATGCGTTAAGTGACAATCGCCCATCAATTATCGGAGTTCGTCACGAACAAACCGCTGCGTATGCCGCCGATGGTCTTGCTCGAACAACTGGGCAAATTGCCGTGGCATTGACCACAACTGGCCCGGGCGCTGCGAACACTGTTGCCGCATTCGGTGAAGCAGCGATCAGTGGCTCACCTATTTTCGTTATTTCATCGGAAGCACCAATTGGCAAACGTTCACCGGATGGTTCGCGTGGCTTGCTCCACGAGATGGATGATCAGGCAGCGTTGTTTGCGCCACTTGCTAAACAATTGCATGGCGTTGCAATGGCCGTCAGCGTTACTGACGGCATCACCGCAGTTGATGTAGCTGCCGAAATGATTCGTGACATTATGCGTGCGCCGACTGGTGCTGCTTACTTGGGAATTCCTGCCGACGTTTTAGGACAGCCGTTTACTGCGACGCGACCTAGTGTGCACATTGGACAGCCAATTTTAGACATGGATACCTCGGCAATAACAAATGCTTTGAGCGAGAGTGAAAACATTGTTATTTGGGCCGGAGGCGGCGCCATTGACGGCGCTGATCAGATTGCCGAACTTGCAGCTCATTGGAATGCGCCGATACTTACTTCTTTTGCAGGTCGGGGAATTGCAGCACAGTCACCGTATTCAGTGAAAGCTCCGATTCACGAACCTGAAGTCGAAGCAATTCTGGCGCAAGCAGATAGCCTCGTTGTTTTTGGTAGCCAGCTTGATGGAATGAATACCAAGAACTGGAATTTGCCTTGGCCTAAAACAATCGTTGTTGTTGACGCAGAACCAACAGTCGTAATGCGCAATGTTGATCCCACTGCAGTTCTCGTCGCTAACGATATTGCTAAAGTTGCTTCGGCGTTGATCAGTGACACAAAACCGCATGATTCATGGTGCGATGTCGCTGACGTTAACACGCAAGTGCGAGCACGCTTGTTGAGCGATCCAAAATCACAGCAAGGTATCTCGCTAGTCCAAGCTGTCGAAGATAACTGGCCAGCCGATGGCGCTGTTGTGTGTGACATGGCAGTTGCTGGATATTGGACTGGCGTTTATGCCGATCAGCCTCGGCCACGTCGCCTGGCATATCCAGTTGGCTGGGGAACGCTTGGATTTGGACTTCCCGCTGCCATTGGGCCAGCCGCAGCGGGCAT
>CANFOW010000031.1 GCA_947448865.1 Actinomycetota bacterium | reverse complement strand
CACCGATTGACTAACCTAGAAGTAATTATTTGAACTCGACTTTGGTCGAAAAAGGAAGATTGCATGAGTCAGTATCAAGTTCTCAACCCTGCTACAGGCGTTGTTGAAAAAGAATTCCAAGACGCAACAGATGCAGAATGCCGCGACGCAATTACGGCATCTGACAACGCGCACAAGTCATGGAGCAAAGTTCCCATTGCTGAACGCGCTGCCATTGTTCACCGCATTGGCCAGTTGCACATTGATCGCCAAGATGAACTCGCAGCGATTATCAATCGCGAAATGGGCAAACCATTGGCAGATGCTGCAGGCGAAGTTGAATTTTCGGGTTACATCTACCAGTACTACGCCGATAACGGTGCAGCTCTTCTTGCTGACACCGAAATCGAATTGTCAGGCGGCACAGGAACTGCTGTTGTGCGCAAGTCTTCAGTAGGTGCGCTTCTTGGAATCATGCCGTGGAACTTCCCGGCTTACCAAGTAGCTCGATTTGCTGGACCAAACCTGGTTGCAGGTAACACGGTTATTTTGAAGCATGCTCCACAGTGCCCTGAGTCCGCGTTGGCGATTGCACAAATTTTCGCGGATGCAGGTGTACCTGAAGGTGTTTACATCAACCTCTTTGCAACTCATGATCAAATTGCTGACATGATTCCACATCCTGCAATTCGCGGTGTGTCACTCACGGGCTCAGAACGTGCTGGCGCCAAGGTCGCAGAAGTTGCTGGACGTCACCTCAAGAAGTGTGTCCTTGAACTTGGTGGGTCGGATGCTTTCATCCTGCTCAGCACAGATGACATTGATGCAGTTATTGAATCAGCTGTCTTTGCTCGTATTGATAACACAGGCCAGGCATGCAACGCAGCAAAGCGCATGGTTGTCATCGATGGACTGTATGACCAATTCGTGGACAAGTTCACTGCAGCAATGATGTCTGCTGAAATTACTAGCCCATTAAGTTCAGAGCACGCTGCAAAGATGCTTGAAGATCAGGTCAATCGTGCAGTTAAGCAAGGTGCCAAGCTAACCAGTGCTGGTGAGCGTAATGGCGCGTTCTTCCCAGCTGGTGTTCTCACTGAGGTTTCAGAAAGTAACGAAATCTTCCGCGAAGAACTTTTCGGTCCTGTTGCACAGATTCACCGCGCTAAGGATGAAGCTGATGCAGTGCGCATTGCTAACGATTCACAATTCGGTCTAGGTTCATACCTGTTCACAACTGATAGTGAGCAAGCACTTCGCGTTGCAGATGCGCTCGATACCGGAATGGTCTATGTCAACGGTGTTGGCATGGATGCACCGGAACTTCCATTCGGTGGAACAAAGCGATCCGGTTTCGGCCGCGAGCTTGGTCCACTTGGAATCGAAGAGTTCCTCAATAAGAAGCTCATCCGTATTAACGGTTAAGTAATTCTGCTCATTAAGCGGTAGTGCTCATTGAGACTTACTCATTGAGAAGTGCTCACTGAGTGATACTGCTGAGAAAAATCGTGATGAAATGCCCTGCCAATCGGCGGGGCATTTCTATTGCGCGGGCTATTATGAAAGGGCAAGGGGTTAACTCGTAGGAGTTACCGATTGGCTACAGGCATCACAGCCTGACGCGCACATTGAAAGGGACTGGTGGGACTGCGGACGCCGCTTACGTGAAGCGGATGCGTCTGGCCACACAGATAATGCTGATTTCTCAGCGCCAACTGTAAACAACACCAGTGAGCCCGATAACGGCTTACCCGATTTCATTGGATACCCCTAATGGTTTTTACCCATGTGGCTCGACCACACGTTCTTCCGTCTTTGGCGGATGTTAAAGAAGTTTCTTATTGGCTTGACGATGTTGATGCGCCAACTGACAACCCACGAGTAGTAGGCGCACTCAAAGCTGATTTGCTCATTGTGGGTGGCGGATTTACTGGCCTTTGGGCGGCGATTGATGCCCGCACGAATCACCCCGAGCTTGACGTTGTGCTCGTCGAAGGCGACGCCATCGCCCACGGTGCAAGTGGTCGCAACGGCGGATTCGTTGCTGCATCGTTAACGCATGGCTTTGCTAACGGTCTTGATCGTTGGCCAGACGACATTCACCTGCTCGTGAAACTCGGACAGCAAAATTTGAACGAGATGGAAGCGTTTGTTGCAGAACACAATATCGATTGTGATTGGCAACGCGTAGGTGAGATGGACGTTGCGACCGAGGATTATCAAATTGAGTCGCTACAAGAGTACGTCGACATTGCCCGCCCTTACGGCGAAGAGTTGTCGTGGTTGACTCAGGAACAGACTCGCGCACGTTTGAATTCACCAACGTACAAGGGCGCATTGTTAGATCCCGACAGCGTCGCAATTTGTGACCCTGCGCGTTTAGCCTGGGGTTTGCGTGATGTTGCGTTGTCCCTTGGTGTGCGGATTTTTGAACACAGCAAAGTCGAATGGATTGATGACAACGACAAAACAGTGACTGCACATACTGCGTTGGGTTCGGTCACAGCGCCTCGCGTGCTACTAGCAACAAATGCTTATCCGCCATTACTGCGTCGCTTGAAGTATTTAATTGTTCCGGTTTATGACTCGGTGCTTGTGACACAACCTTTGAATGCTGAACAAAAGAGCGACATTGGGTGGTCGGGCAGTGAAGGCATTAGTGATTCCGGCAATCAATTCCACTACTACCGACCAACTGTTGATGGACGAATTTTGTGGGGTGGTTTTGATGCCACGTATCACTACCGCAGTGGCTTTGGTCCACAGCACGAACATTCGATGAAGTCATGGCCGAAACTTGCTGATCATTTCTTCACAACTTTCCCGCAACTTGAAGGTTTGAAATTCGAGTATGCCTGGAGTGGTGCAATTGATACGTGTACTCGATTTAGTGCGTTTTGGGGTTCAGCGATGGATGACAAGTTGGTCTATGTCGCGGGATACACAGGGCTAGGAGTTGGCGCATCACGCTTTGGCGCGCAAGTGTCACTCGATAAATTGCTGAATCGAGACACTGAGCGATCACGACTTGAAATGGTCAACACACTTCCAAAGCCATTTCCACCTGAGCCGTTTCGTGCAGCTGGCATTAACTTCACTCGATGGTCACTTAATCGGGCAGACAACAATGGCGGCAAACGTAACTTGTGGCTTCGCACTCTAGACCGTGTGGGAATGGGCTTCGACTCGTAATTCGCACGACAGGTGCGCGTACGTTCGGATGAGACTCGTATGAATGCACGCCTAAAACTAATTCCGAATTTGCCGCAATTACTCAGTGGTTTCTGCCATGCTGATTTACAGATTGTTGGATCAAAGGAGATCACCTGATGCGCGCTGTTGTGTTTGAAAAAGTTGGCAAGGCGCCTGAAATTCAGGACGTGACTTTAGAGTCACCTCGTGCTGGTGAAGTGAAAGTGAAAATCGCCGGTGCAGGTGTGTGCGGATCTGACCTCCATGTGCAGCGCGGCGAGTGGGAACTCCCTATGCCGTTAGTTATGGGCCATGAGGGCTCCGGCACAGTTGTCGAACTTGGTGACGGTGTGACTGACTTGGAAGTCGGTGACCATGTTGTGTTGTCGTGGGTAGCTCCATGTGGAGTGTGTAAGTACTGCAAGCTTGGCCGCGAAGCACAGTGTGCATTAGTTGCATCAGTTGTGGCACCTAATGGCGTGTTGCACGACGGCACGAGTCGTCTGTCGCATGATGGCCAGACTTACCATCACTATTTAGGTGTGTCTTCGTACGCCGATTACGCAGTTGTCCCTGCTAGCGGCGCGATTAAAGTGCGTAAGGATGCACCACTTGACCTCATTGCGCTCGTAGGTTGCGCAGTAGCAACTGGTGTAGGTGCGGTGAAAAACACAGCTAAAGTCCCGGCTGGCTCAACTGTGGCGGTAATCGGCTGTGGTGGAGTTGGACTTTCCGTAGTTCAAGGCGCCCGCATGATTGATGCCTCGCGCATTGTTGCCATTGACATCAACCCAGACAAAGTTGCTTTAGCGATGACGTTAGGTGCAACGGACTCGATTGTTGTGAGTCGGGACGCTGATCCTGCCGCCGCATTAAGCGACCTCATTGAAGAAGGCGTCGACTTCGCATTCGATGCGATTGGCCATCCGTCAACAACTGAAGCGATTATTCGCATGCTGGCCTTAGGTGGCGCAGCCGTGATTGTTGGCTTGCCTCGCGTGGGAGCTCGTGCTTCATTTGAGCCGCTCACACTGGCTGAAGCTGATCAACGCATTCTGGGTTCGAACTATGGCTCAATTCGCCCGTCGGTTGATATTCCCTGGTTAGTTGATCAGCACATGGATGGAAATCTCAAACTTGAAGAAATGGTGTCTGCTCGACGTCCGCTTGAAGAAGCGGCAGCAGCGCTCGCTGACCTAGAAAAAGGCGAGGCACTGCGACAAATTCTGATTCCGTAGTGAATCAGATGAACTACTCAATAAGTTAAACAACTGAATAAAGCAATACGAAGTCCACGCACGATTGAACGATGTACTAGCGCATTACCTACATATGCAAAGGAGCATAAAGTTGAGTACACATAATGACGATGTCATTTCGGGATTCAAAACAGGACAACAAGCAACAAAACTAGAAGCGGGCACAATGTCGCTTCGTTCTGTCATTTTCCAGAACATGACAAACATGGCACCAGCTGCCGCAATTGTTTATGACTTCCCACTCCAGATCGCAGCTGCCGGCGCAGCACTCTGGATTGCTAACGGCGTCAGCATGATTGCAGTTTTGCTTGTGGCATCCAGCATTGTGCAGTTTGCACGCAAAATGCCAAGTGCGGGTGGCTATTACACCTACCTCTCGCGATCACTCGGTTCAACAGCCGGTGCGTTCAGTGGTTGGATTTACTTCCTATACGCGCTGATTCTTCCAGCAGAAGTCACCATTATTTGGGCTGGTATTGCTAGCAGCATGGCGGATCAGTACCTACATGTGAATATTCATTGGGCAATTTTTGAAACGTTGATGATTGGCATTGTCGTTGCTCTTGCATACACAGGTGTTAGGCGTTCGCTGCGCGTAACTCTGATTGCTGGTGCGCTTGAAATCGCAATCTTCGTTGCATTAGGTATCGCACTGTTTGCAAAGCCAAATAGCGCAATTGACTTTGGTGCGCTTGTTCCCAAGGCATCACCAACAGGCTGGAGTGGAATTCTGGGCTTCGGCGTTGTATTTGGAATCCTGAACTTCGTTGGATTCGAGTCAGCTGCACCAATGGCTGAGGAAACAGATAACCCACGTCGCAACATCCCTCGCGCAATCATGATCAGCGTCATCATCTTGGGATCGCTGTACTTCGTGATGTCATTCGCGACTGTATTCGGTTGGGGTGTTCCTGATCTTGCGAACTTTATTTCAGACCCAGCTCCATTCGACACACTTGCAAATCGTGTGTTCGGAATTGGTGGTTTGATTATTTTCTTCGCAATCACGAACTCTTCGCTCGCATGTGCATTGGCAACAATCAACCAAGGTAGCCGCGTGCTGATGTCAATGGGCCGCAATGGCTTGGTGTCATCAAAGCTTGCTGAAGTGCACCCAACACATCGCACACCTGCAACAGCTGTTGGTTTCATTGGTGGAGTCACACTTTTGATTGCACTTGTGTCCGGATTCAAGTACGGAACAGTGACTGCCTTCGGTATCACTGCAACAACGCTGACCGTTGGCGCAATGGTTGTATACGCATTGGGCAACATCGGTGTTATCCGCTACTTCACGACAACTGCAAAGGCAGACTTCAATGCGTTGTATCACGTGATCCTTCCTGTTACGGCAGTTGGCTTGTTGGGATACGTGCTGTACAAGTGCGTATTACCGATGCCGGCTTACCCATTCAACCTTCCGCTGTTCATCGCGGGAGCATGGATGCTACTTGGCTTAGTCCTGATTGCGTGGGCTCGTAAGAGTCGCGCAGCTGGCTTTGCTGCTGTTCTCCAGGAGGAGATCGGGTAATCATTTCGACATCCAAAGGGCCAATCCGAAACGGGTTGGCCCTTTGTTTTTCTCTGATTGCGTTGGATTAAGGGTTTATAGGGGCGAGTTGTGTTGCTGCGTTCCCGTGTTTTCCTTGATTGTGCGCGGGTTTTTTGATTGTCGGGGCCGAGGTTTCTTAAAGTGGGTTGACGTGTCAGACAACGGACGTATGCTATTCGAACAAATGTTCGAAAGGTACGAATATGTGGGTTCAGTCCGACTCCCAAGGTTCTCCGACTCGCTTTAGGTGGCGTGGTCGGGGTTACACCGTGGTGGCCGTGCTGTTTTCGTGGCTTGAGTCAGCTGCCTGGTGGCGACTAGCTAGTCATGACACTCACGTATGGCGAGTCGAAGCCAGCATTGACCGGATCGCAAGCCGAGGCAGTGCTGCTGGTGGCAGCGGATCAGTTGATGCAGCGAATGGCAACGGATTAGCCGACGGTGCACTGCCTAGTGCAACTGGCGTCTACGACATCGCACGTACTAACGAACAGTGGTTCGTACGTCGAGTGATGGATTAACAACAATGAGTGCACAACCTGAAACACACAAACCGTCAATAACAATTGCGAGCATCGATTTATTGTCGAGCGCATTGCGCAGTTTAGATAACGCGCTTGTTGCTTCGCGCGCTAGTGATAAATATGTCGCAGCGCATTTAGCCGCACTGCGTGCTGCCGCTGCTTTGCTGTCGGTCAGTGCCAAACCGCACAATCGCAGACCAACAAGTGCATGGACGCTTGTTGCGCGAGTGGCTCCTGATCTCGCGGAGTGGGCTGGATTCTTTGCAGCAAGTGCGGGGAAGCGCGCTGCTGCCGAAGCTGGCATTTCTGGTGTGGTCACAGAACGTGAAGCTGATGACCTCGTGCGCGATGCTCATCAATTCATTGACGCAGTGTCATGCAAGTTAGGCGTGTCACGGCAACTCGAGTTGCCGCTTACCTCAAACGTGATTGAGTTTCGGCCTCGATCAACTCCATGAGCAACTTCACTCATTTGCATGTTGCTTCCTCACTATCCATGCGTTACGGAACTCACTCGCCGCAAGACTTAGTTGCGCGAGCTAGTGAATACGGTTTGTCTGCTTTGGCGCTTACTGATCGCGACACTGTCGCAGGTGCCGTCAGTTTTATTCACGCATGTCAATCAGCAGGTATCGCACCGATTCTTGGAGTCGACATTGCTTTACTCACGCCGCAGCCATATCAACCGACTCCGATGCGCGGCGGCAAGTGGATTCGGCAAGAACGACCTCGAGTCACTTTGCTTGCTCGTGATAAACACAGCTGGGCTGGCTTATGTGCGGTCATTTCGCTGGCGTACCAAGGCGATCGAGTTGAGCCCGAAATTGATCGAGCAGATGTTATGCGGCTGGCTGGCGAATATGGACTGACTGCGTTGCTTGGTCCCACATCCGACATTGGATTAGACATTGCGCATCGACGCCCTGATCGCGCTGTGGAGCAACTTGCGGCCTGGAAATCACACGATGTGACTACTTATATAGAGGTAGTCACTCACCGCGAAAATCCCGATGGACCAGGGCTATCGGACCGTTTCGCTGCCCGGATGCTGCAATGGGCAATCGCGCACCGCACACCAGCCGTTTTGACCAACATGGTCAGATATCGTGATCCTGCTTCGGCAAAAGTGGCAGACGTGTTGGATTCAGCGCGACTGCAAGTAGCGCTCGCTAAACGTCATCGCACCAGCACAACTGATCAAGCATTCCTTGCCGACACTGAACACATGACTCGGATTGCACAGCGAATCTCGGGCATGGTGGGCGATGCACGAGACATTGGGCAAGCGCTATTGCGCCATACTCAGTTACTCGGTGAACAGTGTGTGATTGACCCTGTTGCTGATTTAGGGCTAGGCGGAATGTTTGTTCCTGAACTGTCGCAACTATTGCCGCATGAAACTCGCAGCGCAGACTCGATATTGCGCGAACGGTGCGACGTGGGTTTGCATGAGTATGTCACTCGCGAACCACGTCACAAGGCTGCTGCTATCGCACGACTTGATTCGGAACTCGACGTGATCAGCCGCATGGGGCTTGCGGGATATTTACTCACGGTTGCGCAAGTTGTCCAGATGATTCGCGACATGAACATCAGAGTCGCTGCTCGTGGTTCAGGAGCAGGCAGCTTCATTAATCACGTGCTTGGGATATCGGGAGTTGATCCGATTGAACACAACTTATTAATGGAACGGTTCGTGTCGACACTGCGTCCCGGGTTACCCGACATTGATGTTGATGTCGAGTCTGCCCGCCGACTTGAAGTGTATGACGCAATTTTTGAACGTTTTGGAAATGAACGCACAACATGTGTGTCAATGCGAGAAACCTATCGAGTGCGTAACGCAATTCGGGATGTGGGTGCTGCACTTGGTATGCCGCCGGGCGATATCCACACGTTTGCAAAAGCGTTCCCACACATTCGAGCAAAGCATGTGCGCAGTGCATTGGCAGAGCTTCCTGAACTACGTCGCACTGGTCTTGCCACATTGGCGGCACGTGGTGACTTAGATCAGTTTCTTGATTTAGTCGAAGGCCTCGACGGGTTACCTCGCGGTATTGCAATGCATCCGTGTGGTGTTGTGCTCTCGGATAGCACATTGTTATCACGTACTCCAGTGCAACCCAGCGCACAGGGTTATTCGATGACACAGTTCGACAAAGACGATGTAGAGCACATGGGTTTATTGAAACTTGATGTGCTCGGTGTGCGCATGCAGTCAGCATTGGCGTATGCGATCACAGAAGTGGAGCGCACCCAAAGTCATACGGTCGATCTTGAACGAGTCCCTTTGGATGATCCTGCGACATTCGAGCTCATTCAATCCACCCGAACTCTCGGGTGTTTTCAAATCGAGTCGCCGGGACAGCGCGAACTTATTGGAAAATTTGCACCGCGAGAATTCGGCGACTTAATCATCGACATCTCGCTTTTTCGCCCTGGGCCAGTCAAAAGTGACATGATTACGCCGTTTTTACGGGCTCGGCAAGGCTGGGCGATGGCGGACTTCATTCACGAAGATTTGCGCGACACCTTAGAAGAAACCTGTGGCGTCGTGGTTTTTCATGAACAAGTGATGCGCATCGTGTCCATCACAACAGGATGCAGCCTAGAACATGCTGATCTGATTCGGCGACGACTTGGCGACCATGCGCACATTGATGCGATTCGGGAATGGTTCTATCGGCTAGCGCAACAACGTGGATACACGCTGCGCGTGGTTGAAGAAGTCTGGGATGTGTTACGCGCGTTTGCATCCTTTGGTTTTTGTAAAGCTCATGCTGCGGCATTTGCGTTACCGACGTATCAGTCAGCCTGGTTTAAAACACATTATCCAGCTGCATTTTTAGCTGGTGTCTTAACGCACGATCCAGGTATGTATCCGAAGCGACTCATTGTCGATGATGCACGGGCTTGTGGAGTTCCGATTTTAGGACTCGATGTGAATGCATCTCAAGGAACTTATGTTGTTGAGCCAGTTGATGACACTTTCGGCATCAGAGTGTCGCTGGCTGATGTCAAAGGCATCAACGTCGATGAAGTTCACTCAATCATTGCCGGCCAGCCGTATTCTTCGTTAGCTGATTTTGTTAATCGTGGTCGAGTCTCACAGCCGATTCTCGAGCGGCTTGTTCTCGCAGGTGGCTTCGACACATTGCATGGCCATGCGGCATCACGGCGCGATTTGTATTTGAATTTGTCTGATTTGTCTGAACAGTTCAAAATGAATCGAGTTGCAACAAGCCAGATGTCACTGGGATTGAATTACTCAGATTGGCAACCAGCGTTGATGGGTTTGCGCCCGATGACGCTTGCGGATTGCGTGAAACACGAAGTCGATATTCTCGGCATTGACTTAAGCGCCCATGTGGTCAGTTTTTACGAGCCTATGTTGCGCGAGCTTGGTGTTGTGACATCACAGCGACTACTTGATGTGCGATCTCAATCCCGCGTTCTAGTCGGGGGAGTCAAAGTTGCTACTCAAACTCCACCTATCCGATCAGGCAAACGGGTCGCATTCATTACATTGGACGATTCCACCGGTCCAGTTGATGCGACGTTTTTTGAAGATGCTCAAGACCAGTACGCACCGACACTTTTTCATTCGTGGCTGTTGCTTGTGCGAGGAACGATTCGGCGCACCGGTCCGCGAGGAGTCTCCATTGTGGCCGATGGTTGTTGGGAAATGGGAACTATTTACCAACACTGGCGCGAAGGTGGGGTTGCCCAGGTGCACGCTTTCATTTCACGCCAGCCGTACGATGAACATCAGACAGTGGCAACGACACAGATTTGGGAGCACGCTAGTGGTTTCCGACATTCTCCTTACGCCGATGTGCGGCCGGTGGGCGTATGAGTGAGATTCCGGTTGGCGTTGCCTCCACTTCAGTGGCGCCCGATGAAGGCTGCCACATTTTGCATGTTGACATGGACGCGTTCTTTGCATCCGTAGAAGTACGCGAACGCCCAGAACTACGAGGCAAACCTGTCATCATCGGACACGCTGGTGGTCGTGGAGTCGTTACATCAGCAACATACGAAGCCCGTGCACTCGGCGTTCATTCTGCGATGCCAATGTCACGAGCATTACGCATGGCTCCCAACGCAGTTGTTGTTGAACCAAGTCATCATAAATACACCGAAGTGTCGGCACACGTCATGACGATTTTTGAATCTGTCACTCCATTAGTTCAGCCACTGTCTATTGATGAAGCATTTCTTGATGTGAGCGGCGCCATCAAACTCATAGGAAGTCCCACGTACATCGCTCAACTGATACGCAAGAGAGTGTGGGATGAACAACAGATCACGTGTTCAGTAGGAATTGCATCAACACTGTTTGTTGCCAAACTTGCCACGAATGCTGCAAAGCCTGATGGCATCAAGGTCGTGCCACGAGATGGTGTTATTGAATTCCTTCACCCACTTCCTATAACAGCACTCTGGGGTGTTGGCGATAAAACCGCAGAGCAACTGTCTCGCTTGGGTTTACGATCCGTAGCTGACATTGCAAACACACCACTGACCACGCTGATAAAAGTTGTTGGCGATGCACAAGGCCGACATCTCTATGAACTGTCATGGGGCCGAGATCCACGACGAGTCACCACGGCTCATCCAGATAAAAGTGTCAGTGCTGAGCGCACCTTCGACAATGATGTTGATGATCCAGAATTTGTTTTAGCGAACATCCTCGACTTATCGGAAAAAGTCGCCAGGCGACTTCGCGCCGGCGGCCACACTGCGAAAACCATAGCTATTAAAGTCCGGTTTGCTGATTTCACAACAGTGACTCGCAGTAAGTCGCTTCCTAGCCCAACTGATGTGGGACACGATATTTATTCCACTGCTAAGACCCTTTTTGAGGCAATGCACCTGCAGCGAGCCCGAATTCGGCTAGTCGGGGTGCGATGTGAGGGTCTTGATGGTTCAGGGGACATTCAGATGGCGTTATCTCAACGTGAATTTGGGTGGCGAGAAACGGAGCAGGTTATGGACCAAGTGGCCGAAAAGTTCGGTAATGCCAAGGTAATTCCCGCTCGACTAGTTCAGCCTCAGACTGAGCGCACCCAGGAAACGTGAGCCGAGATGTCAAAACGCCCGTATCCTAGTAGTACGAAAGGGGATTAGTCATGGCCTTATCTGAACACGAACAGCAACTGCTCGAGCAAATGGAACGTGCTTTGGCAACCGAAGATCCTCGTTTTGCGTCGGCTCTCAGCGGCAAGATTATTGAGCGTGTGGCACCAAAGAACTTGGGTTTGGCCGTCATGGCAATTTTCTTTGGTATTGCTGCCCTCATTGCGGGCGTCGCGCTTTCTCAACCAGCTATTGGCATAGTTGGCTTTCTTGTCATTGTTGGCGGTATCGCGTCAGCACTTTCTACTTTTCGCACACCTGGAACGCAATCAAAAAAGTTATCACCAAGCAAAGCGCCTCGTGCTCCCTTTATGCAGGGTCTAGAAGAACGCTGGGATCGTCGCCAGGACAACTCGTAACACATGGCAGTTCACAAGGCTGACCTCGGCAATTTTGTTGAAGACTTTGTTGTTGGTGACGTGTACCAACATCCCATCGGTCGCACAATCAGTGAAGCAGATGCGACGTGGTTTACGTTATTAACTAACAACACAAACCAAAATCATTTCAACGCACATTACTCGCAGCAAAATCCAATTACACAAGGTCGCATAATTGTGAACTCAGGTTTCACAGTCGCAGTGATTCTTGGCATGTCTGTTATTGATATGAGTCAACATGCCGTAGCGAATCTCGGTTGGACAGACATTGCTCTGACTGCTCCCGTATATATAGGTGACACGTTGTATGCAGAAAGCCTTGTTGTTGACATACGTGCGTCTTCGTCGCGTCCCGATTTTGGAATCTTGACGATGCGTACGCGTGGATTAAATCAAGACGGAGTTGAAGTGGTGTCATGGGTGCGTTCAGTCATGATTCCCACCCGAGCTAGTGGAATTGGTCAGAATTATTTCCCTGATGCCATCACTGGTCCGCTTAAGTAGTTTGTGATGCGTCGTATTGCGGGTTTTCTCGCTTCAGTGAGTGTGCTTGCCCTTGTGGCATTCGTCGGATTCAACGCAGTGTCGTCATGGCTTGAACCGCCTGCTGTGTCGATCACAACGGAGGATGGACGTCCGCTTGCAAAAGCAGTCCAGCCGTTAGTGCCCGATTGGATTGGCACACTCGATAACAGCGGATATGACGTGTCATTCCCGCAGTGCAAGCAAACATTACCTAGCGCAGAGGTTGGATTTGCTGTCGTTGGTCTGAACTATGGCAAACCTTTCTCCCAAAATCCATGCTTTGCGCAACAGTGGACCTGGGCACTTAAACACCAAGGTGTTGCGGTCTATATCAATGTGGCAGATCCAGGTAAAGGGTCGGCAACTCGATACGGTGCTCGGATTGCCAGCGACACGATTAAGCGACTGAAGAAACTCGGTGTCGCATCCGGAACTCCGGTGTGGTTAGACATTGAAACTGCCAACACGTGGACAGAACCAAACCGGGCCATGCAAGTGATTAATGAAACAATGCTTCAGCTCACGCAAGCAGGGCATCCAGTGGGAATTTACGCACCACCTGTGCATTGGTTTGAGATCACATTGAACGCCGTTGTTCAGGTGCCGGTGTGGCTAGCTCTGGGCACCTACAAAACGAGTGCCGCCGGGGTAGCTGACGCGAAAATTGCTTGCGAACAAATGACTTTTGGAGACGCGTTGCCGTCCCTTGTTCAGTTCACCACTAAAGTCAGTGGACATTTCGTGGACCACAATCTCATGTGTGGTGCCCATCCCGCTGGGCTGTTTGCCCAAACTCAGTAAGCCCTTCTTAAAGGGCTGATTGCCCAAACTCGGTAAGCCCGTCCCGCTGGGCTGTTTGCCCAAACTCGGTACGTGCACAACTCGATGTCTATTTGTGCTCAATTTCCTCCATTTCTCACCACCCAATGTTTTCGGGGTCTTTTTTGGCATTTGTGGGACACAAGTGAAAATTGGGGTATTAAGGGGGTTGACAGTGGTGCAAAGTGGAGTAAAGTGAACCTAATTGGTGACCTGGGGAAGGGTCGCCACCAGTTGTGGAGGTTGATGCCATGTTTTTGGGCACACATAATCCAAAACTGGACGAAAAAGGCCGCTTGATTCTGCCTGCTAAATTCCGCGATGAACTCACTGACGGTCTTGTTATGACTAAAGGCCAAGAGCGATGCGTCGTTATTTGGACAGCCGCAGCATTTAACGACTACGTGGCCAAGCTTCGGGAACGCTCGCTGAACAACGAAAAAGTGCGCGCATTTACCCGAGTCTTCTTCTCGTCGGCATTTGATGATGTTGCCGACAAACAAGGACGCGTCACAATCCCCGTGCCATTACGTCAGTGGGCGGGTCTTGATCGAGAACTCGTAGTAATCGGTCGCGACGAATCAATTGAAATTTGGGATTCCGCAGCGTGGGAGCACTACCTGGCAATGCAAGAACCAAGTTTTGCCTCATTGGATGAACTTCCATGAGCTCGCACCTCATTGATGACACCTTTGGCCTTCGGCCGTTGGGTCGATCCTGGCGCACCTTCCCCGGTGCCAGGCTCCTCAACGGCCGAGGACTTGAGGCTGTCATCGAGACAGCGAGTGCGCTGTGAACCAGTTTTCACACGTGCCTGTTTTGGAAAGCCGGTGCTTAGAACTACTTGGCCCAGCAATTTCTCACGAAGGCGCAGTCCTGGTCGACGCGACACTTGGACTCGGTGGGCACACTGAATCGGCGCTACGCACTTTTCCTGACCTACATGTTGTTGGATTAGATCGCGACACCGAAGCACTCGACCTTTCACGCGAAAGACTTGCGCAGTACTCGAATCGCGTTGATTTTGTCCATGCGGTGTATGACCACATTGCTGACGTCTTGAGCAATCTGGGAATCGAAAAAGCTCATGGCGTTCTCTTTGACCTCGGCGTTTCATCCATGCAACTTGATAATGCCGAACGTGGTTTCGCATATTCACAAACTTCTCCGCTCGACATGCGCATGAACGGCAAAACAGGGCACACCGCAGCGGATGTTGTGAACACATACGAAGAGCGCGACATAGCTCGAATCTTGCGCGTGTACGGCGAAGAGCGATTCGCTTCACGAGTTGCTAAAGCAATAGTTCGGGAACGTGCCATCACACCGTTTTCTACGAGTGATCAACTTGTTGCAGTCGTACGCGACGCAATCCCGGCCGCTACTCGACGTACTGGTGGTAACCCTGCTAAACGTACTTTCCAAGCACTGCGGATTGAAGTCAACGATGAACTTGCTGTTTTAGAACGAGCAATTCCTGCGGCACTTGATTGCCTAGCAGTAGGTGGCCGAATCGTGGTCCTGTCGTATCACTCACTGGAAGATCGCATTGTCAAGCATGCATTCCGTCCTGGAAGTGAATCAACGACGCCAGTAGACATGCCATTTATCCCAGAGTCAGACAAACCCTGGTTGAAGTTGTTAAGCCGAAGTTCCGAAGCGGCAACCGAGCAAGAAATTGAAGAAAATCCACGTGCTGCTTCGGTGCGACTTCGTGCAGCTGAACGCATTGGAGTTGCAGCATGAGCGCTTTGTATACCCGAACTCCTCGCATCTCTCCTCGGCCGATGCCAAGAATTCGTCACCTAAAGGCAATTACGTCTCCGGTTTTCACTCCAATTGCAGCGGCAATACCACTGCCAACGGGACGAGCAAGTGCACGGCACTTTACTTATATCATCGCGGGAATATTTATTGGCGGTTTACTCTTGGGTCTCATCGTCAATACGCAAGTGCAACAGGTTGCTTTCCAAAAACACGCGTTGCAAATACAAATGTCACAAGCAACCGCAGAACGTCAACGTCTCGAAGGTGTTGTCGCTGGTGCCGAGTCGCCAGAAAATCTTTTGACAATTGCAAAGCGTATGGGAATGGTTCCTGCGGCTAATCCTGTCTTTCTTCGGTTGTCTGATCACGCAATTCTTGGCGCAAAAAACGCCGCACGTTAGAACGGGTAACACACATGACGACAACGCGCACCGCACCTCGGCAAACGCCGAGCGAGCCTGTTGATCGTTTTCGCCCTTTAGAGTTAACAAAACCCCATTTAAGAATTGGCTGGTTTAGGTTTGCTTTCGCTTTTATGATGACCATTTTTGCCGCGCAACTTGTGAACATTCAAGTTATTCAGCATGGCAAATTATCGATTGCTGCAGACAATGGAAGACTCCAGAGCTCAGTACAACCTGCATTGCGGGGAATGATTACTGACATTCACGGAGTTCCATTAGCAACAACTGTGATTGCTCGAAATGTCACGGTCAATCAAACTCAGGTTAAAGATGCGCATGGGACCGCTAAGAAACTTGCACCACTACTTAATTTATCTGTTTCAACAATTGAAGATCGCATCACAGGATCCAAAGAATTTAATTTCGTCGCGAAAAAAATTACGCCGGAACTTGCTAAGAAAGTGGTTGCGCTCAATCTGCCTGGAATTTATCTTGACCCGACAACAACCCGGCTATACCCAGCAGGTTCGCTTGCAGCCAGCCTTGTAGGTTATGTGGGTTCCGAAGGTCATGGCCTTGGGGGTCTTGAATATTCGCAAGACAAGTATCTGGCTGGCGTTGATGGAAAACAGACCATTGAGCGGGTGAACGGTGCTGAGATTCCGACGACCGAACGTAACTCCGTTGATGCCGTCAATGGGACGTCGGTGCGATTAACTATTGACCGCGATCTGCAGGCACTTGCGGAACGCACTCTGGGCGACAGAATTAAGCAATCGGGCGGCGATGGCGGCGACGTCATCGTGATGGATCCGAAAACGGGCAACATTCTTGCGATGGCAACGTATCCAGTCTTTGATCCGAACAATCCATCTCAAACTGATGATCACGCAAAACGTAATGACGCTGTGTCTGATGCTTTTGAACCAGGTTCGACAAGCAAAGTTATGACGATTGCCGCTGTCCTTGAAGAAGGCGCAGCTGATCCGACCACACCATTCACAATTAAGTCAGTAATTAAACGTGGTGGAACAACATTCCACGATCACGATCCACACGGAACAATTCACTTAACACTTAATGGAATCTTGGCAAAGTCGAGCAACATTGGCGCGATTCAAGCCTCGGAACTTATCGGTCGAGATAAGTTCTTGTCGTATCTCGATAAGTTCGGAATCGGGCACGCTACTGGTTTACATTTCCCTGGAGAAAGTCCGGGAATTATTAACAAGCCAGGGTCAGATGCTTGGTCAGATACTTCATTTCCCACGTACGCCTTTGGGCAAGGCATTTCGGTCACGGCATTACAAGTTGCTAGCGTCTACGCAACAATCGCAAACGACGGTGTACGCATGACCCCTCGACTCATTGATGGGTACGTGGATCCTTCCGGAAACTACAGTGCAAGCGATCCTTCGCAAGGCGTTCGAGTAATCAGTGCCACAACAGCTAAGACTGTTCGCGAAATGCTTGAAGGCGTTGTATCTAAAGACGGAACAGCACCAGCAGCGCAAATTCCTGGATATCGCGTGGCGGGTAAAACAGGCACTGCTAATCGATTTAGCGATACTACTCACGGGTACAGCGGCTATACGGCATCATTTGTCGGGTTTGCTCCTGCTGAAAATCCATCGCTTGTCATCGCGGTCATGATTCATAATCCAGTCAATGGTCACTTTGGAAGCACAGTCTCAGCGCCAGTGTTCCGCGAAGTCATGATGTATGCATTAGCGCAACAAAAAATTCCACCATCGACAACTAAGCCACAACCGTTCCCGGTTACGTGGTGACATGCAACAACACACACTTGTTGAGATTGGCGCAGCCATCGGTGCGCCGGTCTCTGGCGATGTCTCTATTGCCGCACTGACTCACGACACTCGATTCATTACACCAGGAACTTTGTGGGTCGCTGTTCCTGGGCTTGCCCATCATGGCATTGAATTTATCGACGCTGCAGTTGCAGCCGGAGTAACTGCTATAGCAAGTGATGGCAAAGGTATCGCCCGCGCACACGAGTTGGGAATCCCGACAATTGAACTTGCAGATGTTCGTCGTGACATGGGTCGGCTTGCGGCCTTCTTTTACGGACATCCGGATCGCAATTTGTCGATCTGTGGCATCACTGGAACGAACGGAAAAACAACCACAGCGTTCATGGTTCGCCACATACTTCGCTCAGTCGGTAAGTCTGTCGGGATGATTGGCACGCTTGGCGCGTGGATTGATAGCGAGCATGTACCAGGAGTTCGTACTACCCCCGAATCAACTGACTTATTTGCTCTACTTGCAGACATGTCCTCGCAAGGTGTGACTCATGTTGCGATGGAAGTCTCTAGCCACGGGTTGAGTCTGCACAGAGTGGAAGGCATGACGTTTGACGTTGGTGTGTTCACGAACCTGACACAAGATCATCTGGACTTTCATGGCTCAATGGAAGAATATTTCGCTGCGAAGGCTTCGTTGTTTTCTCATACTCGAAGTGCAGTGGTCAATGT
>CANFOW010000030.1 GCA_947448865.1 Actinomycetota bacterium | reverse complement strand
GCGTAAATAACCCACGTGATAAACGCCCAAGTTTCTTTTGGATCCCAACCCCAATAACGTCCCCACGCAGCTTCTGCCCAAATTGCACCAGCAATTACAGCAAAGGTCCACAACGGAAACATGAACGCATGAATTCGGTAAGCCATCAAGTCAAGACGTTCCGATGAAGGCAGACGATTCGCTAATGAACCAAGACGTCCAGCATCAAGTCCATCAGCAACTCGCTGTTCAGCACGAGCGGCAACAAGGTACAACGCACTGAGTGCAGCGCCAACAGCAAATGAACCCATGCACACAATTGCTGCTGTCACGTGAATTGCAAGCCAATACGAATTGAGAGCAGGAACTAGCTGTGCGCTTTCCGTGTACAACACAGTGATTGCCAAACCAAGATCGAGCAAAACTGGGATCGTGATAAAAAGCCCAAGCCAACGAAGGTCGCGCTTCAGTGACAACACGCAATAAGCAAGCAGCACCGAGAAACCAGCTGCAATTGAGAATTCGTACATGTTGCCCCAAGGCAACCGATGCGCTGAGATGCCACGCAGGAGCATTCCGATTCCTGTGAAAATCGCACTCAACCATGTCAGCGACATTCCGATGTTGCCAGCTCGTCGTCCTTCGCCTAATCCAGATTCATCAGATACAGAAGTTGTTACCGAAGGACGATCTAAAGTCAGCGTTGCGCCCATGCGCACTTGATGTGACGAGCCGGCATTGCGCTCTGCAGATTCTTCTAATGATTCGATTCGGCGACCTTTTGCTAAGGCAATCGAGAATGCACCCATTGCACCAGTCAAAGTTGTCATCGCGCCGTAAATCATGATGTTGCTTGCATGAGCAAGTGTTTCGTTAATGACCATCGACGACCTCCGGTGCGAACTTCTTAGCGCTAACAACAAGGCCAGCTACTTCTGGGATTAAACCTGGGGCTTCGGTCTTAGAAAGACCAGCTACTTCAAAAAGACTACTGCCGTCCGGCTGTTCTGTAATCCGCAGCCAAGCACGACGACGCGGAATGAGTAGTGACATTGATAACCCTGCGATTGCAAGTATCGCGCTACCTAGAGCCCAGCCCTTGCCCGGATCTTTTGTGATGGAAAACGATGCCCATTCTTTAAAGCCGGTGAATTCAACTGTGCCTTGTCCACCTGGAAGAGTCCACGTTTTGCCTGGTTTAAGTTCCTCAATACCTAACCGAGTCATCGATGTGGTCTCTAGCCGGTAAACGCTTTGCGGAATTCCAGCATCAAGCCCGAGGTCACCAGACCAAGCGCTGAGAAAAACTTGCGGATCGTTTGCTGCTGGGAATGTAGATCGCGGACCTAGGCTCAAGTCCTTTGTAGCGGTTGGGAGGAAGAATCCTTGCAAACCAAGCTGAGGAACGGAATCGGGAACTTTAACAACACCGGATGATGTGAAGTTCGAATCTTGCGGCAAAAACACTGCAGCGTCTTGCCATACCACTTGACCAAGTGCGTTCTTGATTGTGAACGCTGGCGCATAACCATGTCCAACTAAATACACAGTGACGCCATCGACGCGCAATGGTTCGTTTACTTCGATGCGCACCTTGCGACCTGATGCCTGCGGATTATTTTTCACTGTGACATCTGCTTGAAATTTGCGTGGCGCACCCGCTTGCATTCCATCGGGTTGATATGTCGCGGCAAAGTCGTCGAGCTTAAAAGAAAACGGTGGCATAGCACTCGAGTTGTACATACGTCCGGCGGTGTATGTATCGAATTGCGTCACATTGTTTGCAAACCCTGAGCCTTCGCGGACAATGACGGTGCCTTTGAATCCGTTTGCGCTTCCCATTCCAACTGCAACAAGTAACGCCAAGAGTGACAAGTGGAAAAGTAGGTTGCCAGATTCACGCGCATAGCCGCGCTCGGCAGCTATCCAATGTGAGTCTTTGCGCAGACGCCAGCCTTTCCACGACTGTGCAATCTCGTCTAGTGAATCTGTCGTTGCATTCGACGTCCACGAATCATAGCCAGCGAGGCGATTGAGGTTTCTCGGTGCTGCGGGAGGTTGACCTTTTAGTTCTCGTGCATGTTCAAGCGCACGCGGGATTACACATCCTGCAAGCGAAATAAACAGTAATAAATAAATCGCACCGAACCATGGTGAGGCGAAAACATCGAACATATGAAGTTGATCGAGTATTTTCCCTGACGATGGATGATCACGTAGATACTGATTTACTTTGAGCGGCGAAGTTCCTCGCTGCGGGAACAGTGATCCCGGAACGCTGGCTACTGCAAGGAGGAACAACAAAATCAGCGCGATGCGCATGCTGGTTAATTGTCGCCATAACCAACGAAGCCATTCTCGAATTCCTAATTGAATACTCATAGCGGCACTTTCCAATTAGCGCCCCAAACTCGCAGCGTGACCATTAGATGATTCCAATATCCAGTAACCATCAGCATGCCGATAGCAATAAGGAATACTCCTCCAATGTAAGTCACTAATTGAGAATGGCGTCGAAGCGCTTTTACCGCTCGCACGCTCTTTTCAAGCAACTGTCCAAGCACAACAAACGGGATACCTAACCCGAGGCAGTACCCCAAGCTAAGTAGCGCACCACGTGTGGCATTTGCCTGAGACAAAGCCATAGTTTGAACAGCAGCCAGGGCAGGACCAATACAAGGAGTCCAACCGATAGCAAAAAGCACTCCGAGCAAAAACGCACCAAACAAAGTTGCTGTTGGCATTCGATGAATACGGTATTCACGTTGCAAAGCAGGAATCAGACCAAGGAATCCAAGGCCCAGAATGACTACGACGACGCCCATAACCATTTGGATTATGCGCTGATGTGTCAAAAGCTGTTGGCCAATTCCACCGAACAACGCACCAAACGACACAAACACGACAGAAATTCCGGCAACAAATGCAAGAGTTCCGATGAATGCGCGACCTCGTTTTGATTGACGTGAATTCGCTTGTGCACCGGCAACGCCTGTCATGTAGGACAAGTAACCAGGAACTAGCGGAAGTACGCACGGAGAAAGGAATGACACCACGCCGGCCGCCACCGCAATCGGAAAAGCCGCTAACAGCGAGCCATCCGTCAGAGTCTGGGTGATGTCGGTGGACACGTTACTTCTCTTCCACGACAGCCAGTGTCACGTCACGAAGTTGTGCCTCGCTTACGGGACCCAGTATGCGAGCTGCGACACGACCTTGCCGATCCAGAATTAACGTAGACGGTGTTGCAGCCGGACCTAGATTTCCAAACGCAAGCGTGAGTGCACCATCTTGATCTTGAATGGACGGGTAGCCAGTGGGAAATCGGTTTGAAAATGCGAGTGCAGCTGCGAGTCCATCACGTGTGTTCAAACCAAGAAAGTGAACTTGCTTAGTTGAGAGTTCTTTAAATGATTTTTCGAGCGTCACTGCTTCGCTTCGGCAAGGTCCACACCATGATGCCCACAAATTAACAACCACAACGTCTCCACGCCAAGCCGCGATGTCTAGTGGCTCACCTTCGAGTGTTGTTCCAGTCAGTGCGATTGGTTGGCCACGCTTGCTTGTCGCCAATAAAACTGTGCTTCCGTCACCTGCTACATAGCTCGTTTCAGAACCATTGCTTCCAGAAGATTTTGCGGAGCATCCTGCAATAGTGACAGAGACCACCACACAAGCCGATAACACGGCAAGCGACTTACGCACCTGAGACCTTGCTTGCCCGTGCGATCAGGTCTGCGGAAGGTTCCGTGTAATTAATCGCGACGAGTTCGTCATCATCAAAAATCAGCGACGTGAGCGAAGCCAAACTACATTGACGCTTGCGAGGATCATGTGGGAAGCGGCGGTTTTCAAAATCAAGACGCGAAATCCAAATCGGGAGCTGGTGACTCACAAGCACGGCTTCGTGACCACGCGCAATGTTGCGAGCATCAAACACTGCTCGTCGCATCCGTGCAGCTAAGTCAACATACGGCTCGCCCCACGAAGGTTTGAACGGGTTATAAAGATGGCGCCACGCACTTGGTTCGCGAAGCACGCCATCGCCCACAGCAACTCGCTGCCCTTCAAAAACATTTTCGGCTTCGATGAGATCAACATTCGTGCCGATCTCTAACCCATGTGCCTCAGCAATTGGCGTAGCTGTTTGTTGAGCGCGCTCAAGAGGCGAGGAAATCACCGCAGTAACATCACGATGCGCTAGCGCTCCAGCAGCTCGTGCTGCCATTTCATGACCAAGGTCAGACAAGGTGTAGCCAGGCAGACGTCCATACAAAATTTTTGCGGGGTTGTATACCTCGCCGTGTCGCAAAAGGTGAACCGTAGTGCGTGTCATGGCATTAGGTAGCGCGACGACGAGCTGCAGCACGCTTGCGCGAAGGGCGCCATCCCACGGACCCAGTCGCTGCTGCTTCTTCACGAAGGGCCGCACCATGAGCCGCTAGAGCATGTGCCAACGCGTCAATCACAGCTGACTCAGGCAGGACATCTACTCGTAGGCCGTGTTCTTGTGCAGTCTTTGCAGTCGCTGGCCCGATGCACGCGATGATGCTCGATGGATGAGGCTTGCCGGCAATACCTACAAGATTTCGCACGGTACTGCTTGATGTGAACACAACTGCATCAAAGCCACCGGTTTTAATGGCCTCGCGAGTTTCCGCAGGTGGTGGTGTTGCACGCACAGTGCGGTACGCCGTTACGTCTTCAACTTCCCAACCAAGTTCAGTCAAACCCGCAACAAGTGTGTCGGTTGCGATATCGGCGCGAGGCAAGAAAACACGATTAATCGGATCAACGAGGTCGTCGTATGCTGGCCATTCCTCAAGAAGAGCTGCTGTTGTTTGTTCGCCTTCAGGAGTTAAGTCCGGACGAATGCCCATTGCGTTTAGCGCTTCGACGGTGTCTTGTCCGATGGCCGCAATGCGAATGCCAGATAGTGAACGTGCGTCGAGGCCGTTATCTGCAAAACGTTCACGAATCGCACGAACTGCATTAACGCTTGTGAAAGCAACCCATTCAAAACGTCCAGATACTAATCCGTGAATTGCGCGTTCCATTTGCTGTGGAGTGCGAGGAGGTTCCACTGACATTGTGGGAACTTCGAATGGAACTGCTCCGAACGAAATGAGCATGTCTTGAAGTTCATCAGATGAATCTTTTGTCTTGGGAACGAGCACGCGCCAGCCATGTAGCGGGCGAGTTTCAAACCACGCTGTGCGATCACCGACAGTTTCGCCAACTATGACAATTCCGTTTCCAACATGCTTTGCAAGTTTTGCGGCATTAGGCATCGCATCGAGTGTCGAGTGAACGGATCGCTGTTCGACCGTTCCACCATCGCGCACAATCGCAACAGGAGTCTGTGGATCGCGACCAGCTTTAATTAACGCTTTAGTGATTTCGCCAATTCGATCTGCTGCATTTTGAATAACCAATGTCACGAGTGCGTCACTATGGCTCGCCCAATCAACAGCGGGGACGTCAGCGTCAATAACGCGCACTTCACGGGTCTTGCCACCGGTCAGTGAGACGCCGACGTGAGCGGCGGCTGCAGCCAGTGAGGTCACTCCAGCAGCGACTTCGAAAATAATTCCAGACTTTGCCGCAGCAGCAGTTTCAAGTGCGAGACGGCCGTCCAAAACTGGGTCACCAGATAGCAGGCGGGCCACAACTTTATTTGCCTTGCGAGCATCGGAAATTACTTTGGTCCGAGCAGCGAGTGACAATTCGATTCCGTTGGCATCAATTCCAACCAGAATTTCATTGCTGTTGATTTGTTGAGCAAGGTCTACAACTTCGGGGTCTGCTAACACGAGGTCGGCGTTGGCTAATAATCGATGCGCGCGCACAGTAAGTAGTTCGGGGTCTCCAGGACCTGCAACTACAAAGGACACTCCGACAGCTGCTGCTGGTCGAGTGATCATGTACGCACCTACCTTTTTAACTTGCGCTCGTGTCAATTAAGCGTTGTTGCGCCTTACGTTGCTCATGAAACGCCAAGATGTGAAGTTCTGTTGCGAGATCAACTCGTCGAACATCCACACCTTCCGGTACTTCGAGCAACACTGGAGCAAAATTCAAAATGCTGGTCACACCGTGTTTGACCAAGAGGTCACACACATGTTGTGCAGCGGATTCTGGAGTCGCAATGACGCCAATAGATGCACCTGTTGTGTGCATGTGTTCATGAAGAAGTTCAATGTCTTGCACAACAAGTTGTGTTCCAGCTACAACGACTTCCTCGCCAATGCGCTGCGCATCAGAATCAAAAAGTCCAACGACATTGAAGCCGCGCGATGCAAAGCCTGGGTAACCAGCAAGCGCGTGTCCTAGGTTGCCGATGCCACAAATGACTACCGGCCATTCCTGGGTAAGTCCTAGTGATCGGGAAATTTGATAAAGCAGAAATTCAACGTCGTATCCCACACCGCGAGTTCCATAGGAACCGAGGAAAGAAAGGTCTTTGCGCAATTTTGCGCTGGTAACGCCGGTTGCCTCTGCGAGTTCTTCACTCGAAATAAGTAGGGTTCCTCGCGCAGCTAGGCCAACAAGTGCCCGGTGATACATCGGTAAACGGGTAACAGTCGCATCAGGAATCCCACCTCGCGCAGTAATCTGCGCCTTGGGTGACTGCGGCTGTGGCATCGAGTGCGTCCCTTTCGCGAACTTCTTGAGTGTCAGATTATGCCGTTTAAGTCGGTAGTCAAAATTGGCTAAAACGGGACTAATCGTGCTATGAATGTCGGCACTCAATCACCCAAAAATGCGCCTCAGACGCCTGTTAGCGGTGTTACGCGTGTGACTACTGCGAATGAGTCAGGGCAGCCCTCAGCCGGGCTGGGTCGACGCGAAATTGGTCATGGTGCTTGCCGTCAATGAGAACCACTGGGATTGATTCAAAGTAAGCATCGGCAAGTGCGGGATCATCGTAGATAGAAATTTCTTCCCACGTAACCTGAAGTTCATCGCACACGCTAGCGATTATTAACCGAGCGTTTTCACACAAATGGCATTCTGGTTTTCCAATGAGTACAACGCGAGCGCCCATGAATGTTTCACCTAGCCTTTGCAAACAGTGTTTCACATTGCATCCGGCAAGTAACCTTAAAGGTATGTCAGACTCGCAACAGCCAATCGCTGTCGCGGCTTTCTTTGATATTGATAACACGATTATGCGTGGGGCAAGCATTTACCATTTGGCTCGTGGGCTTTTCAGCCGCAAAATTCTTAAACCAACAGACTTAGCCAATTACGCAGTCGCCCAAGGCAAGTATTTGATTTCTGGGTCTGAAAACATGCAGGACATTTCGCGTATCCGTGATAATGCTTTGGCATTCGCAAAAGGTCGCACAGTTGATGAAATGAACGCTTTGTGCGAAGACATTTACGACGAAATCATGGCCGATAAAGTGTGGCCTGGCACAGTCCAGCTTGCTCATACTCATCGTGATGCCGGACATGCTGTCTGGCTCGTTTCAGCTGCTCCGATTGAGTTGGCAAACATCATTGCGACCAAACTTGGGCTAACTGGCGCCATCGGCACTGTGAGCGAAATTCGCCACGGGAAATACACAGGCAAGCTCAAGACTGTCCCCATGCACGGACCTGAAAAGGCAACTGCGATTCGAGAGCTCGCATCCGAACATGGCATTGATTTGCAGCACAGTTTTGCTTATTCAGATTCCAGCAACGACATCCCGCTCTTAGAGTCTGTCGGCAATCCAATCGCGATAAACCCTGATGGCAATCTTCGAACATACGCTCTGGAACACAAGTGGCCAATTCATGATTTCCGTCGTGAGCGTCTCGTTCGTCGCTACGCAGTTCCCGCTGGAGCGACAGCCCTGGCATTAATCGGCGCTGGCGCCGGTCTCATGATCGCATCGCGACGAAATAAAAAGAGCGGTCAGAGTTAACTGATCGCTCTTTTTAAAAGTTCTATTTAGCCTTTGCTACGACGCTGGAAGCGGGTCTTCTTCAGCATCTTGCGGTGCTTCTTCTTGGCCATACGCTTGCGGCGCTTCTTAATCACGGAGCCCATCTGGACCGCCTTTTCGAATTGAGATCGTTACTGCTAAGAGCACAGTCTACGGTAAACGGATGTTGAGATTTACGGGCGGTTATCCAGCTTCAACGAATGATTCACGCAGGTAAGAGTGAACAGCTTGTTCTGGCACGCGGAATGAGCGACCTACACGAACTGCAGGTAGCTCAGCGTTATGGACCAAACGGTAAACCGTCATTTTCGAAACTCGCATTACAGCTGCTACTTCTGCAACCGTCAGGAATCGAACTTCACCGAGTGGACGATCTTGATGAACGCTCATTGAATACCGCAACCTATCTGAACGTTTGGTAGTGCCAGCTTCCCCACTGGTCTGACAAACGCACTTCGTGTAGGTGTCTAATGTAGTGGCAAATGTGACTGGTGTGAAAGTCGCTTACTTAAGTTACACGAGTGTAATTTAATGCGCCTCACGATATTTGTTACAAAGGTCATTTTTACATAGTTCATTTTTTTCCAAAGTTCGTATGAACAGTGTCAGGAACAACGAAGAACTGTTTTACTTACCCAGCTCCGCGGAACGATCTCGTGCTGCTTCCATTGC
This sequence comes from Actinomycetota bacterium, assembly GCA_947448865.1. GTDB lineage: Bacteria > Actinomycetota > Actinomycetes > S36-B12 > UBA5976 > UBA5976. The sequence goes on along the minus strand of CANFOW010000030.1, from coordinate 10,215 downwards.
AGATAAGAACGCTGCTCGCACTTTGAAGTCATCAAACACTCGAAGCGCTGCAACTGTCGTTCCACCAGGTGATGTCACTTGCTCGCGCAAAACAGTCGGATGCATTTGAGTTTCTATGAGCATTGTTGCCGCACCATAAACCGTTTGGTAAACCATCTCGGTTGCAATGTCGCGAGGAAGGCCAAGCATGACACCCGCTTCGATCATGGCTTCGGTGACGTAGTAAATATATGCCGGACCTGATCCGGAAATAGCAGTTACTGCGTCTTGATATTTTTCAGGTAGCTGAAGAACCTTCCCAACGCTTTGGAGTAGGCGTTCAGCAGTAGCTAAATGTTCAGCGTTGCAGGTAGTTCCTGGACTAATGGCAGCCATCGCTTGGTCTACAAGCGCCGGTGTGTTTGGCATCGCGCGCACAACGTGTGTGCCTTGCGGCAAATGACTTTCAATAAATGCCGTTGTGATGCCAGCAGCAATTGAAATTACGAGTGCACCCGGTTGCAGCGAATCAGCGATTTCTGCAAGTACCGTTTCCATGTCCTGCGGCTTGACCAGTAAAACAATGGTTTCTGCACGCCTTGCAACCGTTGCGTTATCGACAACCTCAACACCATATTTTTCGCCAAGTTCATCCGCGCGATCCGCGCGACGTTCTGCGATGAGTAACTCGGTTGCGGGCATACCCGAACGCAATAATCCTGCAATGAGCGTCTCGCCCATAACTCCGGCGCCGATAATTCCAGTTGTCAAAGCGGCCTCCTCTTAGAGGTCTAACTTTGCCAGAAATGACTAACTTCGGGAAACCAACGAACGTAAGAACAATGCAAGGTTGGCTGGTTTTTCTGCCATACGACGCATCATGTACGGATACCACTGGTCTCCGTAAGGCACATATACGCGCACTTTGTAGCCAAGGCCTGCTAGACGCAACTGTTCTTCGGGACGTACGCCAAGCAACATTTGAAATTCAAACGTGTCCTTTGCGCGTCCAGCACGTAACGCAAGCGCCTGACCAATTTGAATTAAACGAGGATCATGCGTGGCAAGCATCGGATATCCGTCGGATTCCAACAATGCTCGCATACTTCGAACGTATGCCTTATCAATATCGAGACGTTCGATAAAAGCAACGTCTGGTCCTTCGGCGTAAGCGCCTTTGCACAGGCGAATCCGTGAACCCGCAACTGCATGCGCTTTCACATCGTCTTCGGTGCGGTACAACTGAGCCTGAAGCACGCCGCCGGCCCACGAATACTGTTCACGCACACCATGCAAAATTCGCAACGTCGAATCAATAGTTGTGTGGTCTTCCATGTCGAATGTGACAGTGGTGCCAACTTCTTGAGCAACTGCACAAATTGATCGCACATTGTCTAACGCAATTTTTTCGCCGCCGTCTGGCAATGCCTGGCCAACCGCACTTAGTTTCACTGACACTTCAGCCCAGTCGGTGAGTCCAGCTTCAGCAATGGCGCGAAGTACTTCAATGTAAGCGTCCACTGTGGACTGTGCCTGCTCACGATCAAGAGTGTCTTCACCTAGACGATCAACAGTTGAGTACAAACCTTGATCACGCAGTGCTTGAACTTTTTGTACAGCATCGCGAGCCGAAGTGCCCGCAACAAATCGATTGACAACGGCGCGACTCAGCGGTGAAGTCGACACCACTTGCTCAAGCTTGGCGCTACGAGACGCAGCAACGAGAGACTTGCGAAGCATGTGCGTTCACCCATTCAGGCTTAGTCGTTACGGCTCCACTTTACGTTGTTCACCACTTAAGTGCCCACAGCCAAGAGCACTAACTCTGGTCAAGTCGGTATGCATTTGGACACACAAAGGCAATAGGCTCAAGGACGTGGCTGAGCAAAAGAATTTAGATTTCCCTCGACAATGGGTGGAATTCGTAGACCCCGAAGATGACACCAATCTTTATAAGTGCGATCTAACCTGGCTGACGAGCCGTTGGACCTGCATCTGGGGTCGCGGCTGCAAGGGCATTGACAAGAACAACCCTGATGTTGGCTGTTGCACTTTAGGCGCTCACATTGCCGACAAAGAAGATCTCAAGCAGACAAAGAAATATGCGGCGATGCTCACCCCTGATATTTGGCAGCGCTACGAAGATGGTCACAGCAAACTTGGAATGTTTGAAAAGGATGACGAGGGTCAAAAGAAAACCCGTGCGATTGATGGAGCCTGCATCTTCCATAACCGCGGTGGCTTCGAAGGTGGCGACGGTTGCGCGTTGCACATTTTGGCCGGAAACCTCGGGGTGTCATACGTTGTCACCAAACCACAAGTGTGTTGGGAACTTCCGATTCGTCGAACTTTTGAACTAGTTGACCGCCCAGATGATGTTCAAATTCTCGTTATTGGTATTGAAGAATTCACTCGACGTGGATGGGGTCCCGGCGGATCCGATTTGGACTGGTACTGCACAACTGCGACCGAGGCTCACGTTGGGGCTAAGCCAGTTTATGAAGCGTACGAGGATGAACTTGTCGCATTGATGGGCAAGAAGTGTTACAAGATTTTGGTTCAGCAATGCAAAGCTCGCGAGGCTCTCATCGAAGCAGCCCGACCAAATCCTGAGATGCGCAAGTATCTCGCGATTCATCCAGCTGACCCCAAGTAGTTCCACACAGCGACTTAACCGCGCAGAATCAGCACAAACAACCGAGTAGTCACAGGCTTGCCGTACCCTGAATAACATGGCCAAATCAACACGCTCTGTTTACAAGTGTTCCGAGTGTGGCTGGTCAGGCGCCAAGTGGGTTGGACGGTGTCCTGAGTGCCAAGCATGGAGTTCTGTAGCCGAAGTCGGAGTATCAGCTCCGCGTGCAGGCTTGCGCACAACGACCACTGGTGTCACACCAATCGCGGCGGCACGACCTGTGCGAGAAATTCCCCTTGGCGAAGTTGAACGCACAAGCACTGGACTAAGCGAACTTGATCGCGTACTCGGCGGTGGTTTAGTTGCTGGACAGTGTGTTCTGCTCGCTGGAGAACCTGGCGTGGGCAAATCCACTTTGCTGTTAGCTGCCGCACACGAGTTTGCACAAGGTGGTCGCAAACCTCGCACTGTGTTGTATGTGTCGGGCGAAGAATCTTCTGAGCAAATTGGTATTCGTGCTCGACGTATTGGTGCGACTGCAGACACGTTACTCGTAGCTGATGAAACTGACTTAGCAGTCCTCCTTGGACATGTGGAACAAACTGATCCAGACCTACTGATTGTTGACAGTGTCCAAACAATTGCATCAAGCGAACTCGATGGACGTGCCGGTGGCGTTGCCCAAGTGCACGAAGTTACTCAAGTTCTCACTCGAGCCGCAAAAGGTCGGCGCATGCCATTGTTGTTAATCGGTCAATCAACTCGAGATAACTCGGTCGCTGGACCGCGAGCGCTTGAACATCTCGTCGATACTGTGCTGACTTTCGAGGGAGATCGCGGAACTCCACTTCGACTTTTGCGTGCAAATAAAAATCGATATGGACCTGCAGACGAAGTTGCATGTTTTGAACAAGTTGATGACGGGCTGCGTGAAGTGTCTGATCCATCTTCGCTATTCCGATCTCAAAGAGATGCCGCGATTCCAGGCACTTGCATCGCGATTACTTTGGAAGGTCGACGTGCGTTGCTCGTAGAAGTTCAAGCCCTTACTACCGTGAGCCCAGGGAATAACCCAATGCGTCGCACAACAGGATTCGACAACACGCGTGCGGCAATGCTCATCGCGGTAACCGAACGAGCAGCTCGCTTGAAGTTGTGGGACAAGGACGTTTATGTCGCCACCGTCGCGGGAGCCAAAGTTACGGACACTGGCGCCGACCTCGCTCTGTGCCTAGCCGTGTCTTCGGCTGCTCGAGACCAAGCATTACCAAGTGAAATGGTCGCTATTGGCGAAGTTGCTTTGAGTGGCGACGTTCGCCCGGTACCAGGTATGAACCAAAGACTGGCCGAAGCAGCCCGACTTGGGTTCACCACCGCACTCGTTGCAAAGGGCACCGGTCAACGTAATGCCCATCCGGGATTGACTTTGCTTGAAGTGAGCAATCTGGAACAGGCAATAGCCCGCACGTAATGTGTCGCGTTCACATGTCATTACCAGGCGCAGGTACGACATAGACTTTCAAACACATCCTTCGAAGAAAGTCCTACCGTGCCAAGCCGCGAAACCGTTGACCAAGACGCCAAACTTCGATCCGTCCTTGCCCAGATAGCACCTGGAACTGCATTACGCGACGGACTGCAACGCATCCTTCGTGGAAGTACCGGAGCACTTGTCGTGCTTGGCGTAGACAAAACAGTGACTTCAATCAGCAGTGGTGGGTTCACTGTCGACACTGAATTTACTGCGACGCGATTACGCGAACTCGCGAAAATGGATGGCGCCGTTTTATGTGATCGCGACGCAACACGCATTCTCGAAGCAGCCGTTCAACTTTTGCCTGACCCATCTATTCAGACAGATGAACAAGGAACTCGGCATAGAACTGCAGATCGAGTATCGCGACAAACTGGCTTGCCTGTTATCAGTGTGAGTAAGTCGATGAACATCATCGCGCTCTATCTTGATGGCCGTCGATATGTTCTGGAAGATTCTGCAGCAATTTTATCGCGTGCAAATCAAGCGCTAGCAACTCTTGAGCGATACCGACTTCGCCTCGATGAAGTTACTGCTTCATTGTCTGCCTTGGAAATTGAAGACTTAGTTACGATCCGTGATGTTGGTGCCGTAATGCAACGTCACGAAATGGTTCGCCGCATTGCGAGCGAAATTTCTGGCTATGTTGTCGAACTTGGTATCGACGGACGACTTTTGTCGCTGCAACTTGAAGAGTTCGTCGCTGGTACGGCCGAAGGTCAACGCCTAGTCATTCGGGATTACATGCCTGGAACCGCTCGCAAGACTCGTAATCCTGACGCAGTAGCACAGGCACTTGCGATTCTCGATTCAACAAGTCTCTTAGATGTTTCCAGCGTCGCAGCAGCCATGGGACTTCCTAGCGATCTAGAGTCACTCGATAGCAGTGTTCGTCCTCGCGGGTATCGATTGCTTACGAAAATCCCTCGACTTCCAGAAGCTGTGATTGAAAAACTGATTTCGCATTTTGGTGGACTCCAAAAAATTCTGGCTGCCGACGTCGAGGAACTTCGCGATGTCGAAGGAGTTGGCGAAACGCGCGCTCGCACTATTCGAGAAAATCTTTCGCGCATTGCTGAATCAAGCTTTATGGAGCGTTTCGTTTAGCTGGTCAACTAGCTATTTCTTAATGACGAATCGAGCACCATCACTATTGAGTGTCCCGTTGCGGGCATGACCCCAGTAGGCTCCCGCTTTGGCCATACCAAGAATTTTGCAACCCTTCGCGGACAGTTTCCCGGTCCACACTACGTTGACTGACCACGTTTGACCTGGCGCTAATTCAACGACATCTTTGGCAGTGCTCGGATTGCAATGATCGGTGGACCAAATCAGCGCTGGTCCGCTGATGATTGTCACTTCATTAGCGCCGCTTCCTAAATCTCGCTTGCACGATTTATCGGAAACATTCTTGACTTTCATCTGCAGGTGTAGACCCGTGCCGACTTTGGTGGTCTTACGGTCAAGGACGACTTTGATGGAAATGTCTGAATCAGAACAATAGCCATCAGGAACTGGGGGCTGCGCGGTCGGAGTTTGAGATTCACTCAGTAGCGGATCTTCGCTAGGCATAACACTCGGCACCTCAGTTGGCGCATCCGTTACCAACGGAGCTGATGTGGAACTTGAGCTCACATTTGGCGCAGCTTGTGCATCGCCCGCGGAGCCACCGAAAATACCAACGATGACCTTCGCTATCAGAAACAAAACTGCCAACGCGGCCACAGCAACAAAAATGCGTCGTCGCTGATACACCTCTGGAGGAACATCGCGCGGACTATTTGTTGACACAACTTCACGTTAGGGTCTCGGTCGCAGGAACTGGTGGACGTCGAGTACCTCGGTTGTTTTCGTGTCACGAATCATTTCATGTCACCATGGTTTCGTGACCGTTCAATCTGCACTTACACGCTGGTTTGGCAAGACCGCACGCCCGCTTCCGTGGCGCGAATCAGGTGTGACTCCATGGCAGATTTTGGTCAGCGAAATTATGTTGCAGCAAACACCAGCGATTCGGGTGGCCCCGCAATGGCTATCGTGGATTGCACGGTGGCCGGATGCGAAAAGTTTGGCGAACGCATCGCCGGCTGACGCTATTCGCCAATGGGATCGACTTGGCTACCCAAATCGCGCGTTGCGGTTACGCCAAACCGCCCAGCGCATAGTTGAAGAACATGGTGGCCAACTACCGCGAGATGAAGCCGAGCTCAGGAAACTCCCAGGCATCGGCGAATACACGGCTGCAGCAATTTTGGCTTTTGCCTATGAGCAACGTTCCGTAGTTCTCGACACAAATGTACGACGAGTGATTACTCGAGTGTGGCATGGCCGAGAACGACAACCTGCAACGTTAGGTAGCGAAGAGCGCACTTTTGCAGAAGGGCTTGTTCCTTCGACGGCAAAGGCGGCTGCACGCTGGTCAGCTGCGGTAATGGAATTCGGCGCAGTCATATGTACTGCCAAAAAGCCGCAATGTTCACACTGCATTATCAAAAACGAATGTGCTTGGCGACTTGCAGGTTTCCCAGCAAGCGAAATCCACACACGCAAACAACAATTCCATGGAACTGATCGACAGGTACGCGGCATCATTATGCAAGCGTTAAAGACAGCAACAAAGAGCCTGGCAATGTCTGACTTGGAATTAGTGTGGCAAGATTCGCAACAAGTGCACAGGGCATTGGATTCGCTTGTTAGCGACGAATTAGTAGAAGTCACTAAGAATGGTCGATACCGATTACCTCAGTAACCGATTACCTCAATAGCCGATTACCTCAGTAACGAATTGCCTCAATAACCGATCCGCTTCTACAACGTGGCGCGAACGTAACCTACTTGTCGGCCGCCGCCATAAACCGGCAACGACAACTGTTGATCTACAACTTGTGCAACGACTCCCAGCACATCCTTGAGAATCGCGGCTGCCACAACTACACGGGCACGATCAGCTCCATCGTCAATTTTGATTGCTAGCGAACGACCATCACCCAAACCGATTCCGTACACGGCTTCAGCGCCAATTTTTGCAACCAGTCCAGGTACGCCGCGCATCAAATCACAATCATCTCGACGAGTGCCCGAAAGATATTCAGGATGAGAACGAATTGCATCAGAAATCTTGTGTTGATCTGCATTTGCTGCAGGTCCTGAGAATTGTGAAAATGACCGAGCTAATCCAACAAGTGAGGTAGACATCAACGGTGCGCCGCATCCATCAACACCCACATGATTGACTGCTTCGCCAGTGCATGCTTCTAACGTGTTCTTGCAGGCGATTTGAAGTGGGTGTTGCGGATCTAAGTAATTCGCAGTATCCCAACCGTTTAAAACACAGGTAAAAAGCATGGCGGCATGCTTGCCACTGCAATTCATAAAAAGTGGCGATTTCTCAATGCCTGCAGCAAGTAAAGAGTCTCGAACTGTATCGTCCAAGGGAAAATCTGCCGGACACTGCAAGGAATCGACATCGAGGTTTGCGCCGTTCAAAATGCTGTGCACACCATCAATATGTATTTGTTCGCCACTATGTGATGCACACGCTAACGCCAACAAGCGATCTTTCAGGGGTAGCTTGTTTTGGACCATTGCTAAACCCTGCATGAGTTTGTTGCTTGAACGAGGGAATATGTGGCTAGTGACATCGCCTCGAGACCACACAATGTTCCCGGCCGCATCCAACACAACTGCGCTTCCATGGTGAACGCTCTCGACAAAGTCATTGCGGACGACATGCGCTAATGGAACTGACATAGCTCAATAGTCCCACGACCAGACAGCATTGCCCTCATCGATACGCCACAATATGAGAATGCGTGCAGTTGTACAACGAGTTGATGGTGCCAGTGTGAGCGTTGCTGGTTCTGTCACCGGTGAATTTGATGGTCCTGGCTTAATGGTTCTAGTGGGTGTCAACGTAGATGACACTTCCGATAAATGCGCGATACTCGCAGACAAAATCTGGAAACTACGAATTTTTGAAGCTGATCAACTTAAGGCGCGCGGAATTGATGTAGCCAGCGAAAGCGTTGAAGTAGCGGCAGCTGATGCACGGTTACCCATTCTTGTCATCAGTCAATTCACATTGTTCGCTGATACGACAAAAGGTAGACGACCTACTTGGTTACAAGCTGCTCGCGGCGATAAGGCTGAACCTATGGTCAACGATGTCGTTCGTGCACTGCGCGATCTTGGCGCTCGAGTTGAAACAGGAAAATTCGGAGCGGATATGCGCATCACTCAGGTATGCGATGGACCAATGACCGTTTTGCTGGAAGTGTAGCTAAACAACAATTGCAGTTTGTGACGCGCTGACGCTTCCAACAATCAGAACCTCGTCAAGTGGCACTGAGCGTTTAATGACAGCAAGTCCAAGCGGACCGTGTTCAAAGTCTTGGGTTATCGAAGTTAATCGACCCACTTCTTTGTTATTCCACATCACAGGGCTTCCCACGGTTGGGAGTTCGTTTGTGGAACCGTCTATTTCAAGGGCCACGAGCCTTCGCGGTGGCTTACCCAAGTTGTACACGCGCGCCACAGTTTCTTGGCCGCGATAACACCCTTTATTGAGATGAACCGCCGAGGCTATCAAGCCAATTTCATGAGGAATTGTTTTATGGTCAGTTTCGAAACTAAGTCGCGGCACGCCAGCTCTGATTCGCATTGCTTCCCATGCCCACGTGCCTACCAAAGTATGCGCCGACAATTCAGTTGCTAAGTTTTCGCGCGGCACAATGTATTCGCTGACTTGCCAAGAGTAGGGACGATGTGGCACATAATCCTGGGACTGCGAGTTTAGATACTCACTCGGTGATAACCAGGTTGGATAGGAGTTGTCCGTAATCCAGCCAGATGCACCGATGACAGCAAAGTCATTCGTAACATCATGGATGTCAACGCGCAGCATAAATTGCATGGACTTTAAATATTTAACAAGTGCCTCAGCCGTGCCTGGCTCGACAATCAGCCACGAGGTTTCGCCATCATCAACAAAGTGAATGTCGTGTTCAATGTGGCCGTGTGGGGAAAGAATAAGTGTTTGGCACGATTTTGTTGTTTCGGTGATTTTTTGGGTTGTTAGGGTATGCAACCACGACAAACGATCAACACCTGTGACAGTGACAATTCCGTAGTGGGATAAATCAACACGAGCTGATTCCGATAAAAACGTGCGCTGCTCACCTAATGGATTTCCATAATGCCAAGGCACGCCAGAATCAACGCTGGTGTCATCCATGATGGGAATTGCAGTCACACTTGATTGTCTCGCAGAACCTTTGCACTTGCCTAGTTCCTACGCCAAAGGCTTACTAAAGAAGCTTCATGCGCCCTATACATTTCGCACATTGGCCATGAATTGATACGTGTGCGACGTCTGTTTCGAACCCGACTTTGTCACGAAGCATTTCTACGAACATTGATGCTTCTTCGGCATCAATTGAATCAATTTCGCCGCACGTGTCACAGACCAAGTGAATGTGAACCTGCGCGTCTACCGAATGATAGGTCGGAGCACCATGCCCGATGTGGGCGTGAGTAACAAGTCCCACTTGTTCGAGAACTTCTAAAGTGCGATAAATCGTGGACAGATTCACCGCTCCGGCAGTTTTTTGAACCTCAACAAGCAATTCTTCCGGAGTTGCATGCCCCAAGTTATTCACTGCTTCGAGTACGAGTTGGCGTTGTGGCGTGATGCGGTAGCCATACTCACGGAGTACTTCGTCCCAATCCCGAGCCATGATTAACCTTTCTTCGTCAGTTTGGCAGAAATGTGTGATTGCAATTTTTGACCTGATGCTGCCATGTCATAAACCCAGCCGAGATCGCCGCCTTCGACTAATCCATACAAACGTTTTCCAGCGTTGACTTCTTTAGCGGACTCTGTGCGCACAATCGCATCCGTATTCAATTCAACGCGAGCGCCTGTGATCACTGCATCGACAATTCCTGTAACGATCACTTTGCCTAAGTAGACCTCTACAAAACCTGTCGGATGCGCTAACAGAAACTCGACTTCATTATCAGGACGGGGTCTCCAGAAACCAGTTTCGGTTCCGAGTGGTTTTACGCG
>CANFOW010000029.1 GCA_947448865.1 Actinomycetota bacterium | reverse complement strand
TACTCACCGTGTTACCGACGTGAAGCAGGTAGCCACGGAAAAGATACTCGCGGAATTTTTCGCGTGCATTGGTTCGACAAAGTAGAAATGTTTTCTTTCTGTGGAGTCGAAGAAGCCGCGGCCGAACATTTACGACTACTCGCATTTGAAGAAGAATTTTTACAGGCCCTCGAAATTCCGTACCGCGTCATTGATGTTGCATCCGGCGATCTAGGTTCAAGTGCCGCACGCAAATTCGATTGCGAAGCATGGGTTCCATCGCAAGAGCGTTATCGCGAAGTTACGTCAACGTCGAACTGCACAACATTCCAGTCTCGACGTCTGCGTATTCGTGGTCGTAGCGCTGATGGAGTAGAAGCGATTGCGACATTGAATGGAACTCTGTGTGCAATCACGCGCACAATCGTGACTTTGTTCGAAAATCATCAGCAAGCTGATGGCAGCATTCGCATTCCTGCTGCGCTGCGGCCATTCCTGGGCGGCGCGGAATTTTTTGCTGTAAAGCAGTAAGTGACATGACCCAGCGATGTGCTGAAGTCATGTCACTTACAACAAATTGACTTACGACTTGTTGACTTTCGACTTACTGACCAGGTACCGAAGGCAAGTTAGCAAGGCCGGCAGCGAAACGTTCGTCGCTGACAACTTCGTCAACCATGGTTCCGCTTAAGAAGTCATCGTAGGCAGCAAGGTCGAAGTGACCGTGTCCACACAATGCCGTCAAAATAACGGTTTCTTCGCCGGTTTCCTTCGCCTTGAGCGCTTCACGAATAGCAAGTGCGATGGCGTGGGTTGGTTCTGGGGCAGGAACGATACCTTCCGTGCGAGCGAACTGAATCGCGGCGCTGAAGCACTCAGTCTGTGGAACTGATTCTGCTTCCATCAAGCCGAGTTCGTAGATGTGCGAAATCAGCGGCGCCATGCCGTGGTAGCGCAATCCACCTGCGTGAATCGGATCTGGAATGAAGTCCTTACCAAGTGTGTGCATCTTCATCAACGGGGTCATGCCTGCGGTGTCTCCGAAGTCGTATGCGTAAACGCCACGAGTAAGTGAAGGACATGACGCAGGTTCTGCTGCCAAGATACGTGGGTTCATTTTGCCAGCCATCTTCTCGCGAAGGAATGGGAACGAAAGACCACCGAAGTTAGATCCACCACCAGTGCAACCAACAATCAGGTCAGGTGTGTCACCGACTTTGGCAAGTTGAAGCAATGCTTCTTCACCAATGATTGTTTGATGCATCAGAACGTGATTCAAAACTGAACCAAGTGCGTAGCGAGTGCTTTCGTCTTGCACTGCCATTTCAACAGCTTCACTGATAGCAATACCAAGCGAACCACTTTGGTTACGAGGATCAGCGCCGAGCATGCGGCCAGCATTTGTCAGATTCGATGGACTGCGATGAACAACGCCACCGAAAGCTTCAATCATCAAACGGCGGTAAGGCTTTGCATCGTATGAAGCACCAACTTGGAAAACTTCACAATCAAGTCCGTACAGTGCGCAAGCAAACGCAAGTGCAGTTCCCCACTGACCTGCGCCAGTTTCTGTAGTGAGTTTCTTGATGCCATCTTTTGCGTTGTAGTACGCCTGTGGAACAGCGGTGTTTGGCTTGTGTGAGCCAGCAGGTGAAACACCTTCGTACTTGTAATAAATCTTTGCCGGTGTACCCAGTGCTTCTTCGAGACGGTGTGCTCGGAACAGTGGGCTTGGTCGCCATTGACGGTAGACATCGAGCACTCCACCAGGAATATCGATGTAACGCTCTTGGCTGACTTCTTGCATGATCAGTTCCATGGGAAACAGCGGTGCAAAGTCTGCTGGACCTGCTGGTTCAAGCGTTCCTGGGTGCAATGCCGGTGGCGGTGGTGACGGTAGATCGGGGACGATGTTGTACCACTGAGTAGGCATCTCGTCTTCGGTCAGAGTGATCTTATGGTTACGCACTTCATCGCTGATAGCCATGATGCTCCTTCAAGTAGTTCAGACATAAGGTTGTTGTACCGCCGAGAAAATACAACGTGAGACGAGGCTAGCGAGTGACGAAGCTTTTTGCTACAGATTTAGACGGCACGTTGCTACAAACTGGCGGAAGTCTTTCATCGGAAAACTTTGCGGCGTTACGTCGAGCCGAAGAAGCAGGCCTAGATATTGTGTTCGTGACAGGTCGCCCACCTCGCTGGATGTCGGAAATTCCTGACATGACGGGACATAGCGGCCTTGCATTGTGTGCAAATGGCGCGTTATTGCTTGATTTATCTGATCACTCAATCGTGAACGCAGAAATTCTCGATTCCAGCGCTGGACTGGAAATGGCGCAAAAACTCAGCGAAATCGACCCCAACATGTCCTTTGCGGTGGAACTTGCTCTGCCGCATAACGATTTCGTAATTGACGCGACGTATCGACCGCGCTGGGAAACGCGGACACCGCCACTGACTATGTCGATTCAGGAAATGTTCGACACCGGCAAAGTGGTGAAACTACTGGCGCGTCCTTCGAGTGCTGTGACTCATGATGCTGACTCATTCCTGGTTGAGGCCGAGCATCTGGCTGAAGGAATCGTGGACATTACGCATTCGGATATCAATGACTTGATGATCGAAATGAGTGCACTTGGTGTGAACAAGGGTTCGGGATTAGCCAAGTTAGCAGCCGAGCGCGGCTTTGATGCGTCACAGGTCGCGGCTGTTGGTGACATGCCAAATGACGTACCGATGATTAAGTGGGCAGGCCGCGGAGCAGCCGTTGCTAACGCGCATCAATGGGTCAAAGATGTTGCAGATGAATTTTTGCCAAGCAATGACGAACACGCGGTTGCAGTTTTTATTGATCGCATACTAAGCGAGCGTTAACTAGCTACGTAACCTGCGAGCGTTAAATAGCTACATAACTTGCGAGCGTTAACTAGTGCGATGTAACCCGCGAGCGTTAACTAGCAACCTCAGTTGCGCGTTAACTAGCGACCTCAGTTGTGCGGTAACTTGCGCGACGTAACTAGCGACGTTTACGAATTCCTGAAAGCCATTCGTCTGCTTCAACGAAAGCCGAATCCTTGACAGCTGACTTCACAGGCGAAAACTTTCCATCATGTCGAGGGTATGACCCCAAGAACTTTACGTCGGCACAAATCCGATGCAGACCCTTCATGGCTTCGCCAACGCGTTCTTCGTCGATGTGTCCTTCGAAATCAACACTGAAAAAGTAATCGCCGAGCTGTTTCTTCGTAGGTCGAGATTCAATGCGAGTGAGGTTAATTCCTCGAACTGCAAACTCAGTCAGAATTTCCATCAACGCACCAGGATGATCCTCGTGCATAAACAACGACACAGTTGTTTTGTCGCTACCCGTGCTTGGAATCGCATGGCCAGGTGTGCGAACCAATATGAATCGCGTCCACGCAGCTTCGTTATCGCCAATGTTGTCCGCAAGAATCTCAAGGTTGTAGTGCGCTGCTGCAGCTGTCGAACAAATCGCTGCTTGATAGGGAGCATCGTCATCGAGTTCGGCTGCGGCTGCAGCTGTCGACATTGCAGGGAGCACATGCACTTCGGGAAGATTTGCGTGCAGCCACTCAAGACATTGCGCATGAGCATGCGGGTGAGTAGCAACGCGTTTGATGTCGCTCATCTGAGTGCCTGGCCGAACTAACAATCCAAATGACACGGGAATGGCAACTTCAGCGACGATCTCAAGTGCTTGGCCGTGGCTAAGTTCATCCAGTGTTGTTGGAACTGATCCTTCAACGGAGTTCTCGATAGGAACCAGAGCGCCAGTTACTGAACCTAAACGTACGGCCTCGAGCGCTTGATGAACTGAGCCCGCGGGAATCAATTCAGCACCGATGCTTTGTGGCATCTCAAGGAGCGCAGCTTCAGTAAATGTGCCGCGTGGTCCTAGATAGGCGTACTTTTCGCTCATAAGAACACAAGGCTATTAGGTTTCGTTGTGTTCCTAGAATTTCTCGCGATGTGCCGCGCATTTTCTCTCGTGAATTGTGCTAAAACCCGCTTGATTCAAGGACTCAATCTCAATACGGTAGAAGCGGTTCAGACATTGTCGCCTCCCCCGTCGGCGATGTCTGAACCATTCCACATTGGCCACTCGGGGCGTCATTGCAGGGTCTGACTTACTGCATAAGTAATGATGAGTTAGTGGATTCAACGGTTTATCGACGCGGTGCAGACGGCAAAATTGTCGGCACACCTGAATCACAACGCGAGAGTGACCCAGTCGCTCGCGAACCACATCAACAACAGTCTCGCTCATCCGAGATGTCGAGTCAGAGTTTTTCAGAATCCGATCATCCCAACACGCCACCAGCAGCACGAGCCCCGGACGTTGTTCCGTCACCCGGTCCTCAAGCGCAGCAAAAGTTTCAGAAATCTGTGAAACAAAAAAGCACCACGTTCACTCGCGCCCCTGTTGCACGCTATTTAAGAGCAGCTTTTCGCCTGTCGAAACTTGTTGTGATTGGGTACCTCATTTTTTACATCGCCTTTGGGCTCTGGACTTCAATCTCATTGAGTAAGACAGATGCATTCAGCGCTTCACAAGTCTCAGATACAGCCGGCACGAACTGGCTACTTGTGGGATCAGATTCCCGAAAGGGCCTCACCCTAAAAGAGCAACACCAATTGCATACAGGACCCGACAGCGGGACTCAACGTACCGATGTCATCATGATCGTGCACATTGGTGGAACCAACTCACCGACGATTATCAGTTTGCCGCGAGATTCTTTCGTTGTGATTCCAGCGCACGTCTCTTCAGATGGCACGAAGGTCCCCGATCGTAAAAATAAAATCAATGCTGCATATTCATTTGGTGGGGCTCCACTGCTTGTGGCAACCGTTGAAGCGAACACGGGTTTGCACATAGATCACTACATGGAAATTGGTTTTGCGGGAATTCGCGATTTAACAAACTCCGTTGGAGGAGTTCGCATTTGCGTGCCGAAAAATTACGACGACAAAAATTCAAACCTTCACGTTAAAAAAGGTTGCCAAGTCATGAACGGCAAAACGTCACTTGCCTATGTGCGCATGCGTTACGCCGACCCAACTGGCGACATTGGACGCATCCAACGCCAACAGCAATACCTAGCGGCACTTATCCATAAAGTGCTGACTCCTGGCATGTATCTGAACCCCTTAAGCATGATCAAGTTCTCTCGAGCTGGCACAAACTCAGTCGAAGTGGGTAAAGGTGACGGGACTCTGGATGTGGCCAGGCTAGGTATGGCCATGCGCAATCTGACAAAGGGTCAAGGCAAAGTGATGACCGTTCCAATTTCTAATCCAGACGCCACCACTTCAGCCGGCTCGAGCGTTTTGTGGGACCACGCCAAAGCAAAAGCACTTTTCCAACAATTAGGCGCAAACTAGCCGAAATCACGGGGTTTCCGAGGCGCGCCAATACCCGTACCGGTTCGCTTGCGCTGCCGGTTATCTCATAAGATTTGGCGCAAGACTCAATGAGGAGCAACATGTCTGCACTAGTTCACATAGCCGCACCAGATGTCACGGTCGCCGGCTCCCACTACACGACAATCGTCGTGGTGGCATTCATCGCAATTGCTGCACTAGGCGTCGCCGCTGTGCTCGCTCGCCAGGTACTGGCTGCAGATGAAGGCACCGAAAACATGAAGAAGATTGCCGGTGCCGTTCAAGAAGGTGCTGCTGCATATCTGAGTCGTCAGTTCAAGACACTGAGTGTCTTTGTTGTGCTGGTGTTCTTCTTGCTGTTCTTACTTCCATCCGAAACAAACAACGAGCGCATTGGCCGTTCAATATTCTTCGTCGTTGGAGCTGTTTTCTCTGCAGTGACTGGCTACATGGGTATGTGGCTTGCGGTGCGTGGAAACGTGCGCGTAGCTGCAGCTGCTAACACAAGTGGTGAGCACGCTGCGATGCGTATTGCATTCCGCACTGGTGGCGTTGCAGGTATGTTCACTGTCGGTCTTGGACTACTTGGCGCGGCCATTGTTGTTTTGGTTTACAAGGGTGAGGCTCCACGCGTTCTTGAAGGCTTCGGATTTGGTGCTGCACTTCTCGCGATGTTCATGCGTGTTGGCGGCGGTATCTTCACAAAGGCTGCCGACGTCGGCGCTGACCTAGTTGGAAAAGTTGAACAAGGTATTCCCGAAGATGATCCTCGTAACGCTGCAACAATCGCAGACAACGTAGGCGACAACGTCGGTGACTGTGCCGGTATGGCAGCAGACTTGTTCGAGTCATACGCGGTGACTTTGGTTGCAGCGTTGATTCTTGGTAAAGCTGCTTTCGGTGAAATCGGACTTGTATTCCCACTCGTAGTACCTGCGATTGGTGTTCTCACCGCAGTTGTGGGCATTTACGCAGTATCACCTCGTCCAAACGATCGCTCAGGCATGAGTGCAATTAACCGTGGATTCTTTATCTCGGCTCTCATTTCAGCAATCTTGGTTTCTGCTGCTGCATACGCATTTTTGCCAGCAACTGTTGGCGAACTGACTGGTTCACAGCTCGACGCAACACTGACTGTAAATCCACGACTACTTGCCATTGGTGCTGTGCTCATCGGTATCGGACTTGCTGCCGCAATTCAGCAATTGACCGGCTACTTCACAGAAACAGATCGCAAGCCAGTTGACGATGTCGCAAAGTCATCGCTGACTGGTCCCGCGACTGTCATCCTTGCTGGTATCTCAGTTGGTCTTGAATCAGCCGTGTACTCCGCGCTCCTGATTGGCGCTGCGGTTTACGCTGCGTACTTGCTCGCTGGCGGAACAGTACTTCTCGGCTTGTTCGCAATCGCGTTGGCTGGCACTGGCTTGCTGACCACAGTTGGCGTCATCGTGTCAATGGATACGTTCGGACCTGTTTCGGATAACGCCCAAGGCATTGCAGAAATGTCAGGCGACGTTCACGGTGAAGGCGCACAGGTTCTCACAAACCTCGACGCAGTTGGTAACACAACAAAGGCAATCACCAAGGGCATCGCAATCGCGACCGCTGTGCTCGCTGCAACTGCATTGTTCGGTTCATTCCGCGATGCCGTTGTCGGTGCCGCAGGTTCAGCCGCAACAGCAGCATCAGAATTCGCTGGCGTTCTCGACATTGCAAATCCAAAGAACCTCGTTGGTCTTTTGATTGGCGCTGCAGTCGTATTCATGTTTAGTGGTCTTGCTATCAACGCAGTATCACGTGCAGCTGGCGCTGTGATTTACGAAGTGCGTCGCCAATTCCGCGAGCACCCAGGCATCATGCTCGGCACCGAACTTCCTGAATACGGCAAGGTTGTCGACATCGTGACTCGCGATTCACTTCGCGAGCTCGCAACTCCAGGCTTGCTTGCAGTACTTGCTCCAATGGCTGTCGGTTTTGGTCTGGGAATCGGCTCGCTTGGTTCATACCTCGCAGGCACGATTGCAACCGGAACTTTGATGGCAGTCTTCCTGTCTAATTCAGGTGGCGCGTGGGATAACGCAAAGAAGTACGTGGAAGATGGTCACTTCGGTGGCAAGGGCTCAGAAGCACACACGGCAACTGTCGTGGGTGACACTGTTGGTGATCCTTTCAAGGACACCGCAGGCCCTGCAATCAACCCGCTGATCAAGGTCATGAACCTCGTTGCACTCCTGATTGCTCCAGCAGTAGTCAAGATGCAACTCGATGGCCAAACCGGTGCACGCATTGGCATTTCACTTGCTGCAATTGCAGTGATTGTTGTGTCAGTCATCATCACAAAGCGCCGCCCAATCGCCGTTGGCGAAGAAGTCGCTGCGGCGTAACGCTACATCTCAATTCACGACCAGTGGACCTAAGCAACACGCTTAGGTCCACTTTTCTTTGAGAAATTTTTTTCGCAAAAAAACTCAACGACCACAAGGCTTTTATAGGCATTATCTGCCTCCAAGCCAACAAAGTGCATTTGACAACCCCCCTAGGTCACACGGCACACTTCACGGGAACCATGCTGTGCAGCAGAAAAACTGCTTCACCATATATAGAGTCGCCTTTACTGAGCGAAAGAAAGGGAACCTGGATGCCAAAAATGCATCGTCTAGTCATCGTCGAATCCCCGGCGAAGGCAAAGACCATCCAGAAGTACCTCGGACCTGATTATGACGTCGAGGCGTCAGTCGGTCACGTACGCGACCTGCCAGAACGTGCGATTGACGTTCCAGCCGCTATTAAGAAAGAGCCATGGGGTCGTATGGCTATCGATGTTGTCGATGACTTCACGCCGTACTACGTCGTTAGCTCAAAGAAGAAAGACCGCGTCGCAGAACTTAAGCGCAAGCTTGCAGATGCCGACGAACTCTTGCTCGCAACTGACGAGGACCGCGAGGGTGAAGCCATTGCTTGGCACTTGCTCGAAATTTTGCGACCAAAAGTTCCTGTCAAGCGAATGGTTTTTCACGAAATCACGCCAGAGGCAATTCGCCATGCTGCGGAATCCACTCGTGATCTCGACATGCAACTTGTTAATGCACAAGAAGCCCGCCGACTTATTGACCGCCTTTATGGATTCGAAGTTTCACCAGTGCTGTGGCGCAAAGTTCAAGCCGGACTTTCTGCAGGCCGAGTTCAATCAGTGGCAACTCGTCTGATTGTTGAACGCGAACGCGAACGCATTGCGTTTCGCAGCGCGAGCTACTGGGACATTGAAGGCACTTTTGATCCGAGTAGTTTTTCTGCAACGCTTATCGCAGTTGATGGCATTCGCGTTGCGACTGGAAAAGATTTCGACTCCCTCGCACAGCTAACTGAAAAAACTGTTGTTCACCTGAATGAAGCCGATGCTCGTTCATTGTGTGATGGGTTGGCCAACGCATCTTTCACAGTTCGCAAGGTTGATGAAAAGGGCTACACCAATCGCCCCAAGGCTCCATTTATGACATCGACGTTGCAGCAAGCAGCTTCGGGTCGTTTGAAGTGGGGCGCACAACGCACCATGCGAGTTGCACAGTCTTTGTATGAACGCGGTTACATCACGTATATGCGCACCGATAGCACGACGTTGTCCGACACTGCGATTAACGCAGCTCGTAAACAAGCTGCTGAACTCTATGGCCAAGACCATGTGTCAGAAGCGCCACGTCGTTACGACCGCAAGGTGAAGAACGCTCAAGAAGCCCACGAAGCAATTCGCCCTGCCGGTGACATGTTCCGTTCGCCTGCTGAAGTTGCCGGTGAACTTGTTGGTGATGAATTCGCACTGTATGACTTGATTTGGAAGCGCACGGTGGCCAGCCAGATGGCTGATGCACGTGGAACGACTGCAACGATTCGCTTAGCGGGAACAAGCACGGATGGCCGCGACGCCGAATTTTCAGCCAGTGGCACGATCATCACATTCCGTGGACACCTTGCTGCTTATGACGATGCTGATGAAGACATCGAAAACAAAGAGCAAGCACGCCGTCTTCCGATTCTCGCTGTTGGCGATTCGGTGACTGCATTGTCGCTCGATCCAACTGGTCACAATACAAACCCACCTGCGCGTTACACAGAAGCAACGATTGTTCAGGAACTTGAACGCCTTGGCATTGGTCGACCATCAACATACGCCTCAATCATCAGCCGCATCATTGATCAGGGTTATGTGTGGAAGCGCGGTAGTGCTTTAGTTCCACACTTCCTGGCATTTACTGTGACTCGATTGATGGAAGAAAATTTCGGTCCACTTGTAGATTACGATTTCACTGCGTCGCTCGAAGAAATTCTTGACGAAGTAGCTAATGGCACAACAGAACGCCTTGATGTATTGAAGCGTTTCTATTTCGGTGATTCTGATGCAGAACATATTTTCCCCGGGCTTGCTCCGTTGGTTGCTGTGTATGGTGACATCGATGCACGTGCAATGGCATCAATTCCAATCGAAGGATCAGACGCGATTATTCGCGTAGGTAAGTACGGTCCTTATTTGGAACGCGGTGAAAAGCGGGCCAACATTCCAACTGATTTAGCACCAGATGAAATGACAGCCGACAAGGCAGAAGAACTTTTCAATGCTCCTTCAGGTGAACGTGAGCTTGGCGTAGATCCAGAAACTGAACGTGTTCTGATGGCCAAGACTGGTCGTTACGGTCCGTACTTCACAGAAGTTCTTCCAGAAGGTTCTAAGAAATCTGCGAAACCCCGCACAGCGTCACTGTTCAGCACGATGGATGTCGAAACTGTCACGCTGGACGATGCGCTTCGAATGTTTACACTTCCTCGTGAGGTGGGCATTGATCCTGAGTCGGGCGAACCAATCACATCGCAAAATGGTCGCTACGGTCCGTACCTACTCAAGGGCAAGGACTCGCGCACACTTCCGAGTGAAGAATCAATCTTTGAATGCACTCTTGAGGATGCACTCGCTTTGTTCGCGCAACCCAAACAACGTCGTGGTCGCGGTCAAGCAGCTGGTCCACTCAAGGTCGTTGGCAATGATCCGTCTACCGGAAAAGAAGTTGTGGTTCGCGAAGGACGATTCGGCATTTACATCACTGATGGTGAAACTAACGCGTCACTTCGTGGTGGCGATTCGGTGGAAACAATTTCCATCGAACGTGCTTCGGACTTGCTTGCCGAACGTCGAGCTGCTGGACCTGCGCCAAAGAAGGCCGCAGCACCACGCAAAGCCGCAGCACCACGCAAAGCAGCTGCGAAGAAAGTCGCTGGTACAAAGACGAAAACCGTGACTAAGAAAAAGCCTGCAAAGAAGTCAGGCGTGGGCAAAGTCACCGTCACTGCTGACAATTAGGGTTGTCTTGTGAGCACAGGATTCTTCATCGCAATCGAAGGTGGTGAAGGCGCGGGCAAGTCGACTCATTCCAAGCGACTTGCTGCACATCTAGAGTCTCGTGGCTACGAAGTCCTTGTCACCCGCGAACCAGGCGGAACACCAACCGCAGAAAAAATTCGCGGCATTTTGCTTGACCCTGAAATCACGGACTTGCCCGATCGTGCCGAAGCATTGCTCTTTGCAGCATCACGTGCAGATCATGCGGCGAACAAAATCCGACCAGCCTTAGCTCGTGGCGCCGTCGTGATTTGTGACCGGTACATCGATTCATCGGTTGCATATCAAGGAGCTGCGCGTGGACTTGGTGTCGACTACGTGCGCCAGCTCAGCGAATGGGCCACCGAGCAACTACTTCCAGACTTCACGATTTACCTTGACGTTCCTACCGAGACTGGTGGTGAGCGCATGGAAGGCACTGATCGCATGGAGATTCAATCACGCGACTTCCACGGACGCGTTCACCAAGCGTTCCGAGATATCGCGGCAGCATCGCAACGCCCGCATGTCGTGATTGATGCGACTGCGCCAAAGGAGGACGTCGCTGCACTTGTCGCCACCACCATAGACGCAGTGATTCCACCTCGATGAATGTCTTTGACACTGTCATTGGACAAGATGCAGCAGTTGCTGACTTAAAACGCGCTGCAGTGGATGCTTCCAAAATTGTTCTTGGTGAACGTGGCGATGCGATGACACATGCGTGGCTAGTTACCGGACCTCCGGGAAGTGGACGCAGTACCGCAGCACTCGCTTTTGCAGCTGCGCTTGTCTGTTCGCAAGGTGGATGCGGCACCTGCATTGATTGCAGAAATGTTGCTACGGGATCTCACCCTGATGTTGAACATGTTGTACCACTCGGCGTTGTGTATACAGTTGACGATGCAGACATGTTGATCGAACGCACAGCATTGTCACCTCGACGTGGACCGTGGCATGTTTTCGTTATCGAAGACGTGGACCGGTTCCAATTGAATGCAACTCCAAAGTTGCTGAAAGCCATTGAAGAGCCACCACCGCAAACTGTGTGGATTTTGTGTGCTCCGACAGTTGATGACGTGTTACCAACGGTTGTCAGTCGTTGCCGTCAAGTGCACCTTGTAACGCCATCACTTGCTTTTGTCGCTGACCAGTTGAAGGCACGTTTTGGCGTTGATGAGGCAATGGCAACTTTTGCAGCGCGAGCTGCCCAAGGCCACATTGGTCGTGCGCAAGCTTTAGCCACCGATGAGCAAGTGCGAGCACGACGAATTCAAGTACTGGATATTCCACCGCGCTTAAACAACGTCAGTTCCTGTTACGCAATGGCGAATACTGTTGTATCGACTGTGACCGCCGACATGGAATCAATCGTTGTTCCACTTGAGCAACAAGATGAAGCAGACCTTCGAACTGTTTACGGAGACGGTGCCGAAGGTTTTAAGTCCATCGAACGCTCTATCAAGCGTGAAATGAAATTACTTGAAGATCGCTGGAAGGCACGTCGCCGTCGAATCACCTCTGACCAGTTTGACCGCGTCCTGCTAGATCTCACGGGGTTTTATCGAGATGTTCTGGTGGTTCAAGCCGGAGCAGACACGGTGCTTATTAACGCTGAAATGCGTGCCGACATCGAGCGCGTTGCTTCAGCCTCAGACTCGGCAAGCACGTTGCGAAAAGTTGATGCCATTTATGAAGCCCGTGATCAGTTGCTCGCCAACGTTTTTGCCTTGACGGTTTTTGAATCACTGTTTGTGGCATTGCGAGATTCCTCTTTAGTGAAATCGCGCTGACACAGCCGACGTTCAGACGTACTGTCCGTCGAACAGGTTAGAGTCGAGGAAGTGCAATAGTGAGTGAGGAATTTCGTGCGTAAGTATCTTGGATTCATCGCGACAGTACTGGTCGCGCTTTTAGTGATTCTTGCGGTTCGGGTTTCCGAAAATGGCGGCAAACTGACGTCGTCAGAACCAACCGCGATTGCACCGACTGATTCTGCTTCACAACCAGCAACCACTATGGACATGGCTGGGTACTACAGCCAACAGCTCACATGGACAGGTTGCCAGGACGGCTTTGAATGTACCTGGCTTGAGGTGCCACTCGATTACGCGAATCCGACAGCCTCGTCAATAAAAATTTCCGTCATCCGCATGAAGGGTGACCACGCCCAAGGTTCGCTGATCTTGAACCCTGGTGGCCCTGGTGGTTCCGGAATTGATTACGTGCGAGCTATCGACTACATCATGACTAAAACGCTTCGCGACAACTTCGACATTGTTGGGTTTGACCCTCGTGGTGTTGGGCAGTCCACACCTGTTGATTGTCTTGACGACCAACAGACTGATGCATATCTAGCGACAGATGGAACACCAGATAATCAATCGGAAGTAGACGCTGCCGTATCGATTTATAAACAGTTCGCAGATGAGTGTCTTCAGAAGTCACCGGAACTTATGAAATTTATGGACACCGTGAGCGCTGCAAAAGATGTTGACATCTTGCGTGCTGCACTCGGTGACGAGAAATTGAATTGGCTTGGCAAGAGTTATGGAACTTTTCTCGGCGCTACGTATGCAGATCTATTTCCAACAAAAGTCGGACGCATGATGCTCGACGGCGCAATAGATCCGATGCTGACCAATCAAGACTTAGGCCTGGGTCAGGCAATTGGTTTTGATAATGCTTTGAATCGTTGGGTAGCTAACTGCATAAAGAGTGCGGACTGTCCGTTGAAGTCTGGCGGTTCGCAAGGAGTGAAAGAAGTCCTTGATTTCCTGAACAAGCTCGACTCGCATCCGGGGCAACTCGCAGATGGTCGGGAATTCACTCAAGCTTTGGCGGTCACTGCAGTGATCGGTCCACTGTACGACAAGGTGTATGGCTGGCCCGAGCTGCGCAAGTCAATGACCGATGCATTTAACGGTGACTACGAAGCTATGGGGCAGAGTGTGGATTTCTACACGAGTCGCGACCAAAGTGGGCATTTCACCGATAATTCAAATGACGCAATCATGGCTGTTAATTGCATTGACCGACCTGATCGCCCAAGTGTTGCCGACATTGAAAAGCTAGTGCCCGAGTGGCAAAAAAAGGCTCCCGTTTTTGGTGACTACCTTGCGTGGGGCAACCTGGCTTGTCTGAATTGGACTGCGCCAGCGACGGGTACACCGAAAAAGATCACGGCTGATGGCGCACCAACAATTCTGGTTGTGGGAACGACAAATGACCCTGCAACCCCGTACCCATGGGCAGTTGCGTTGGCGAAGGAACTGGCCAGCGGTGTCCTTCTCACGATGGATGGCGATGGTCACACGGCTTATTACCAAGGTTCGGAGTGCATCGACAAGTATGTTGATCACTTTTATTTGACGGGGCAAGCCCCTGCGGGAGTCACCTGTAAAGACGCACCGTAAAGGCGACTTTGCTTGAAGCCATTGGAGAAACAGGCGGTTTTCATCGGCTTGCGGTAGTTCGCAACTGTTGAACTTTCAACAAAACGGCTATTGTTGAACAGTTATCCCAACGAAAGCGTGCACCTGAATGTCAACACCAGCTGAACAAGCAACCGAAACTCGCGAACCACTGTCACACAAGGAAATCCTTGGCGTACTCAGCGGTCTTATGGTCGGAATGCTGCTCGCAGCGCTCGACCAAACTATTGTGTCGACTGCGCTTAAGAAAATCGTTGAAGATTTCGATGGACTAAGCCACTACACATGGGTTGTTACTGCTTACCTGCTGACTTCGACTGCATCGACTCCGTTGTACGGAAAAATTTCTGACCTTTATGGTCGTCGTCCGGTATTCCAATTCGCGATTGTGACGTTCCTCGTTGGTTCATTCCTTGCTGGTGCTTCGCAGAATATGGGACAACTGATTGCGTTCCGCGCAATTCAGGGTCTTGGTGCGGGTGGACTCATGAGTCTTACGTTCGTCATCATCGGTGACGTGATTGCGCCTCGCGATCGTGGAAAGTATCAGGGCTACTTCGGTGGAGTATGGGGCTTGTCCTCAGTAGCAGGACCGCTTCTCGGTGGATTCTTCTCAGATCACAGCACACTGTTCGGTGTTGCTGGATGGCGTTGGATTTTCTACATCAACTTGCCGTTTGGAATTTTGGCACTCGTTCTCACAAGCGCATCACTACATATTCACAATCAAAAGCGTGCTCACAAGATTGACTTCCTTGGCGCGTTCCTCATCGTTCTTGCAGTGACGTCCTTGCTGCTTGGTGTTTCTGTTTACGGACCGCAAGATGGTTGGGGAAACATTCATACGGTGGCTGCGCTCGTTGGAGCTCTTGTTCTGTCTATCGTCTTTGTCCTGCATGAAATGCGTGCCGAAGAACCGATTCTGCCGATGTACTTATTCAAGAATCACACCTTTAGTCTGACTTCAGCACTCGGTTTCATTATTGGTGCTGGCATGTTTGGCGCCATCGTTATGTTGCCGCTCTACTTGCAGCTCGTCAAAGGTGACTCAGCAACGGTGTCCGGTTTGAAACTCATTCCGTTCATGCTGGGAATCGTGTCAATGTCGATTTACAGTGGAAAGCAAATCAGTAAGCACGGGCACTACAAGCGTTTCCCAATTATCGGTTTGGTACTAGTCACGATTGGTATCACACTGATGTCGACGTTGAAGGAAAACACTTCCTACGGAATGTTGGCCGTCTTCGCGTTGCTCATTGGTATGGGTCTTGGCCTCTCCATGCAGACGATTGTTATTGCCTTGCAAAACGCTGTTGACTTCAAAGATCTCGGTGCAGCAACAAGTGCAAACACATTCTTCCGCTCAATCGGTTCAACAATTGGTGTGGCAATTTTCGGAACGGTTTACACAAATCGCTTGGGAACCTACCTGCCAGCAGCAATCGCTGATTTGAAGGAAAAGAATCCAGCGGCGCTCGCCGGTGCTACACCTGAAGCATTTGCGCAGTTAAAGAATAATTCTGCAGTGCTGCAAACTTTCACTCCTGAACTTCGCGCAAGTGTCTTGCACTCATTCGTGCAGTCATTCCACGATGTGTTCTTGACAGCGGCGCCTTTGACATTCATCGGTTTCTTGATGGCTCTCTTCCTGCGTGAAGCTCCTTTGAAGACAAACGAGGCGTACCACTCGGCAAAGGAAGAAGCTCAAGGCGAGATGTTCGGCTAGACCGACATGTCGAACTCATTTTCCCTTCAGGACGCTGCCCGCAGCGGCCTCGTTGATGTGAGTTCAAATGCTTCGTTGACGAGGTTTCTGCATGGTTTGCCAGGTGTTGATTTAGTTGGACTCGAAGCGCGTGCCGCAATGCTTGGAACGCGTTCAATTAAAACCACCGCTAAAGCCGAAGGCATTGATCTTGCGATTCGCATGATTGACCTGACGACGCTTGAAGGCATGGACACTCGCGGCAAAGTGCGATCCCTGTGTGCAAAGGCGCGACGCCCAGATCCTTATGATGCGACTGTTCCAAGCCCGGCGGCAATTTGCGTGTACGGCGACATGGTGGGTCACGCTAAAGATGCTTTGAGTGGCACGTCAATCAAGGTCGCAGCAGTTGCGACTGCTTTCCCGTCGGGTCGTGCTTCGCCTCGCGTGAAACTTATGGATGTGCAAGACGCTGTAGCACAAGGTGCCGATGAAATAGACATGGTCATTGATCGCGGTGCATTTCATGAAGGTCGCTACCTCGATGTGCTCGAAGAAATCATCGCTGTTAAAGCAGCCTGCGGCAACGCGCATCTCAAAGTGATTTTGGAAACTGGCGAACTCAAAACCTACGACAATATTCGTCGTGCATCGTGGCTCGGAATGCTTGGCGGTGGTGACTTCATTAAGACGTCAACAGGCAAAGTAAGTCCAGCTGCGACAGCGCCCGTTGTTTTACTGATGCTGCAAGCCATTCGCGATTTCCACAAGAGCACGGGGCAAATCATTGGTATGAAGCCTGCCGGTGGTATCCGCACAACAAAAGATGCGATGAAAATGTTGGTGCTTGTTAAGGAAACCTTGGGTGATCGTTGGCTTGACCCAGATTTGTTCCGCATCGGAGCTTCGGCACTGTTAAATGATTTATTGATGCAACGAACGAAACTTCGCACTGGCGCTTATTCAGGTCCTGACTATGTGACGGTGGACTAACTATGACTTTTGAATATGCACCGGCGCTGGAATCGACTTCTGTGGTTTCGCTTAAAGATCAGTATGGATTATTCATCAATGGTGAATTCGTTAATGCGCAAGCTGGAGAACACTTCGCGACACTGAATCCAGCAAATGAAGATCACTTAGCAAATATTTCCCAAGGGTCTTCTCACGACATTGATGTTGCCGTGAAAGCGGCTCGCAAGGCATTTACGACCTGGTCGGCGATGCCTGGTGCTGAACGCGGCAAGTACCTGTATCGCATTGCTCGTATCATTCAAGATCGTTCGCGCGAAATTGCAGTGCTCGAAACCCTGGATAACGGAAAGCCCATTCGTGAAACTCGCGATGTTGATATCCCACTAGTCGCAGCCCACTTCTTCCATTACGCCGGTTGGGCAGACAAGCTGGAATACGCAGGTATGGGTAACAATCCGCAACCACTCGGTGTTGCCGGACAGATTATTCCGTGGAATTTTCCATTGTTGATGCTCGCGTGGAAGATTGCTCCAGCGCTGGCTGCAGGAAACACGGTTGTACTCAAACCTGCTGAAGAAACTCCACTGACTGCTTTGTTGTTCGCCGAAATTTGTCAGCAAGCAGATTTGCCACCAGGCGTTGTCAACATTGTGACTGGGGATGGATCAACAGGTCGTGCACTTGTCGAACATCCTGATGTCAACAAAATTGCTTTCACGGGTTCCACTGAAGTTGGCCGACTCATTGCGCATGCAGTTGCAGGCACACACAAGAAAGTAACGCTTGAACTTGGTGGGAAAGCCGCAAACATAGTTTTTGATGATGCACCAATTGATCAAGCTATCGAAGGCGTCGTCAATGGAATATTTTTCAACCAGGGCCATGTGTGTTGTGCAGGTTCGCGTTTGTTGATTCAAGAGTCTGTGTATGACCAATTCATGGAGTTGCTGTACGACCGTTGCAATACGTTGCGCCTAGGTAATCCGTTGGACAAGAACACAGACGTTGGCGCGATTAATTCCGCAGCACAACTCGCACGTATTACAGAGATCGCAGCAACGGGAGACGCAGAAGGCGCGCATCGTTGGACAGCATCGTGTGCAATTCCAGAAAAAGGTTTCTGGTACCCGCCAACAATTTTCACTGATGTGTCGCAAGCCAATCGCATCGCACGCGAAGAAATCTTCGGACCAGTTTTAAGTGTGTTAACGTTCCGCACTCCCGAAGAAGCCATTGAAAAAGCAAACAACTCACCTTTTGGTTTGAGTGCTGGAATTTGGACTGAAAAAGGTAGTCGGATTCTGCAGGTGGCAAGTCAATTGCGTGCCGGTGTTATCTGGGCAAATACGTTTAACAAGTTTGATGCAACAAGCCCATTCGGTGGTTACAAGGAATCAGGTTACGGACGCGAGGGCGGCCGCCATGGTTTGGAACCTTACTTGAAAGTGGGCGTGTAACCATGTCGAACCAACCTATTGATGTTCGCCGTACCGCCAAACTTTTTATTGGCGGACAGTTTCCTCGGTCCGAGTCTGCTCGCAGCTTTGAGGTCGTTGATCGTAACGGCACATTCTTAGCGAATGCATCGCTTGCGTCGCGCAAAGATGCTCGTGATGCAGTTGTTGCGGCTCGCGCAGCTTTCGCAGGATGGTCTGGAGCGACTGCATACAACCGGGGTCAAGTTTTATATCGTGTTGCTGAAATCATGCAGGGACGCCGTGAGCAATTCGTTGACGAATTAGCCGCCTGGATTGAACGCGATGCTGCCGAACGCGAAGTTGATGCAGCGATTGATCGCTGGGTGTGGTTTGCAGGCTGGGCTGACAAACTCGCGATGGTGACTGGCTCTAACAATCCTGTTGCAGGACCGTTTTTTAATTTCTCGATTCCTGAACCAACTGGCGTTGTTGCTGGTTTCGCACCGACTGAAAATGCGCTTCTTGATTTAGTTGAACAAGTTGCTAGCGCAATCGTCAGCGGTAACACGGT
>CANFOW010000028.1 GCA_947448865.1 Actinomycetota bacterium | reverse complement strand
GGCTTACATTGCTCTTGCTACTGCGTTGCTGTTCTTTATCTCGCTGGTTCGCCCAGGTTGGTCACTTCCATTCATTGCGTTTGGTGCAATGCTTGGTGCCTCATTCTTACTTGGCGGCCTATACCCGGCATTCGTTCAGCAAGTTCAGGTCAAGCCAAGCGAACTTCAGCGTGAAACCCCGTACATTCAGCGAAACATTGAAGCGACACGTACTGCATATGGCCTGAACAAAGTTCAAATCTCGGAGTACCAAGCAATCGATAATCCGTCGCAGGCGTCAACGTCAAAGGATGCCGGAACGCTAGCAAACATTCGCTTGCTTGATCCGAGCCTGGTCTCGCCAACTTTCCGTCAGTTACAGCAAATCCGTGGATTTTACGCATTCCCTGACTCAATGGACATTGACCGTTATGCAATTAATAACGTAAAGCGCGGCACTGTTCTCGCGGTTCGCGAAGTGAATTTGGCCGGCGTTGCCGATACCCAAAGAAATTGGTTTAACGACCACATGGTGTTCACACATGGGTACGGAGTTGTGGCTGCTTATGAAAACACTGCGAACTCGGATGGTTCGCCAAGTTTCTATGAAAGCAACATTCCTCCGTCAGGCCAGCTCAAGATTGAGCAGCCACGCGTTTACTTTGGTGAATTCTCGCCAACGTATTCAATTGTTGGTGCCCCAAGTGGCGCCGCGCCTCGTGAACTCGACTTCCCAGATGACAAGAGTGCTAACGGGCAAACCAACAATACTTATGACGGTAGCGGTGGCGTAGCGGTTGGCAACTTATTCCAGCGACTCCTTTTCGCAATTCACTACCAAGAGCCAAATATTTTGCTGTCGAATCAGTTATCGACGAACTCCAAGATTCTCTACGACCGTGATCCCGCAACACGTATTAAGAAAGTTGCGCCATGGCTAACACTCGACAGCGATCCATACCCAGCAGTCGTTGACGGAAAAATTACCTGGATCGTTGATGGATACACATCTTCAAATGAATATCCATACTCAGCTCGCATATCTTTACGCGATGCCACTGCTGACTCGGTGAATACGCAAAATCAATTTGCACAACTCGCCTCAGGCGACGTGACATATATTCGCAATTCCGTGAAAGCAACTGTTGATGCTTATGACGGTTCAGTGCACATCTACGCATGGGATGAAACTGACCCAATCCTCAAGACGTGGTCTAAAGCATTCCCAGGAGTTGTTGAGCCAAAGAGCGCAATGCCTTCAGGAATTCTTGAGCACGTTCGTTACCCAGAAGATCTCTTCAAAGTGCAACGTAATGTACTTGCTCGTTATCACGTGTCGGATGCGCAGGCTTTCTACTCTGGGCAGGACTTTTGGATCATTCCAGATGACCCTACAAAGCCAACAGTGAAGCAGGCGCAACCTCCGTATTTCTTGACGCTCAAGATGCCTGATCAAACTGCGCCGTCATTCCAGTTAACGACAGCGTTTGCACCGAGCAAGCGCCAAACATTGGCGGCGTTTATGTCGGCAAACTCCGATCCCGGACCTGATTATGGAACGATTCGGGTGTTGCAGTTGCCACGTAACACGACGATTCCTGGTCCGACTCAGGTGCAAAACAATTTTGAATCTGATCCGGACGTGTCCACTAAGTTGTCGCTTTTGCGATCAGGTGGCTCGGATGTCGAACTCGGCAATTTGTTGTCCCTACCCGTTGGCGGTGGCTTGTTGTACTTCGAGCCTGTTTACGTGCGGGCAAGTGCTGGCGAAGGTTATCCACTGCTTCGAAAAGTCCTTGTGTCATTTGGTTCAAAGGTCGCTTTTGAGGATGACTTAAAGACCGCGCTGTCTAAGGTGTTCAACGACCAAGGCACTCCGAGCAACCCGTCAACGCCATCTAATGGCACGCCAACTGAAGAGTTGGCTGCGGCACTAAGTGATGCCAATAAGGCTTACCTTGATGGTCAGGCTGCTTTGGCCAAGGGTGACTTTGCTGCATATGGTCAGGCTCAGGCGCGATTGAAGGCTGCGCTAGCGCGGGCAACGACAGCTGGAGGCAAGATCACTGGTGCGACAATTCCGTCCGTGACACCGACTGCTACGCCAAGCCCAAGCGCAACTCCATAACGCCTCTTTTTGGGGAAAGTGGATTTGGGATACTGCCTTGCTACCACGTATCCTTAGGGAACCGACGCGGGGTGGAGCAGCTCGGTAGCTCGCTGGGCTCATAACCCAGAGGTCACAGGTTCAAATCCTGTCCCCGCTACTATGTAAAAATGACACCTTCGGGTGTCTTTTTTATTTCCCCGATGTGTTGCTAATCCCTTTAGAGTGGGCACATGACACGTGCCTACATTGCTGGTCCGCTATTCGACGAAGGTGAACGCTGGTTTATTGAGCAGGTGGAATCTGTGGTTGCTGAGTTAGGTATCACCACATTTCTGCCCCACCGCGACAATCCACCTAAGGATGAGCACAACATTGCCGAAATTTTTGCGAATGACCGACGCGGCATAGATGAGTGTGACGTCGTCGTTGCAAACCTGAATGGCATAACCACTGATGACGGAACTGCATGGGAACTTGGCTACGCATTTGCCGAGGGCAAGTACATCGTTGGTCTCCACACTGACTGGCGTTCACGGTTTCAACACGAAACCGTGAATCTCATGTTGCAGTGCTCAATGAACCACATGGCTCGCTCGGTTTCGGAATTACGTGAGCACTTACAAGAGTGGCTCATCACACAACGCACCAGTTGAGCACGAGGGCTGGCACCTGCGTAGGCTCAGAATGTGGATTCACAGATAGTTGCAGCAGCTCTTGATGGCCAAGTGTCGTCATGGTTTGACCAGTTTGGGTTGTGGGCTTTCTACCTCATTGTTTTTGGTTTGGTATTTTCAGGCACCGGGTTATTCATTGGCGCATTTATTCCTTTCATAACAGGAGATTCACTGATTTTCGCAAGTGGTCTCTTGGCCGCTCGCAACGAGCACATCAACATTTGGGTGTTGTGTATCGGAATCGGTGTTGCCGCATTCGTAGGTGATCAACTCGGATTCGTTATCGGTCGTTATTACGGCCGGCCATATCTTGATCGCCGCAGTGGTCCACGACTTCGCAAAGCGATTTCTCAATCCGAAAAATTTTATGAAGACCTTGGCTGGTGGGCAGTTGTTGTTGCGCGCTTTATGCCATGGGCACGGGTACTGATTCCCGCAATCGCTGGAATTGCCCGCATGAACTACTACAAATTCTTGAGTGGCAACCTTGTTGGCGCCTTGTCGTGGGGCGTTGGCCTGACGCTGGCGGGCTTTTATGCGTACACAATTCCTGCCGTGAAATCTGGGTCGTATGCAATTGCGATGTTTTTTATTGTCGGCTCGATTGTGGCAGGCATCCGCAGTTGGCTGCGTAATCGTCGTACCGTTTAACACGCTTTATTCATCGACGCCTGCTGTTCAAGCAAGTGTGTATAAGTTTTTGTCATTCATCCACAGCATTGTGGTGCGGTGTTTAGCAACCTCATAAACAACGTACGTTAATCCCCACAGCAGGGCGCATGCGCTATGTGAAGGGGGACTCATGTCGAGCGTTGTACACAATGTGGTTGATGAGGTGAGATTGCGGGTTCGTAGTGGTGGAACCGGGCAATCCGACATACGTCACATTACTGAGGATGTCGTAGCTACTTTGCCACGACGTGATCAGGCAGCGCTCGACATTGAGTACGTCGCAACTCAGGTAACTGGGTACGGACTTCTGCAGGCACTTATTGATGATCCGAGTATCGAAGAGATATGGATTAATTCGCCGTCACAAATTTTTGTTGCTCGTCAAGGAAAATCTGAGCTCACTAACATCTTTTTGACTGACACAGATGTGCGTTCAATTGTGGAACGCATGTTGGCAGCAAGTGGTCGCCGTGTTGACATGTCATCTCCATTTGTTGATGCCACATTGCCCGATGGTTCGCGCTTACATGTGGTCATCCCTGACATCACGCGCAATCACTGGTCGGTAAACATTCGTAAGTTCGTTGTTAATCGTCCGACGTTGCGCGGTTTAGTCGATAAGAATTCACTGACTCAAGCAGCTGCGCGCTTTCTGGTTCAATGCGTAGAAGGTGGACTAAACATCGTTGTGTCTGGCGGCACTCAAGCTGGAAAAACGACGTTTATGAATGCCTTACTTAATTGCGCTCCAGCTGCAGAGCGAATCATTACGTGTGAAGAAGTATTTGAACTTCAGCTTTCTAATCCAGATTGGGTAGCACTGCAAACTCGACAAGCAAGTTTGGAAGGCACTGGTGAAATACCACTTCGTCGCCTCATTAAAGAAGCCTTGCGTATGCGCCCGTCACGGCTGGTT
This sequence comes from Actinomycetota bacterium, assembly GCA_947448865.1. Lineage (GTDB taxonomy): Bacteria > Actinomycetota > Actinomycetes > S36-B12 > UBA5976 > UBA5976. Next base: position 15,133 of record CANFOW010000028.1, on the reverse strand, counting down.
ATCGGTGAAGTGCGGCATGAAGAGTGCCTTGATTTGCTTGTAGCCATGAATTCAGGAATGCCGGCGATGTGTTCTTTGCATGCGAATGGCGTTGCGGAAGCGCTGGACAAGCTGTGTCTACTTCCGATGCTTGCAGGAAGCAATATTTCTGCCCAGTTTGTAACGCCAACGGTTGCGCATGTTGTGGACTTGGTTGTGCAACTTTCCGTGTCGCCACTTGGCGTTCGTCAGGTCGAAGCAATTAGTGCTGTGACAACACAGGTTGTGGATGGAAACATACGCGCAGTTGATGTGTTTGTCCGATCGTCTTCAGGTCTTGAGTGCGTGGCTGACATGCGCGAACTGCCCGCTAAGGTCACTTCCTACCTAGCAGATTCACAACGAGCAGGTGAGTTCGTATGGGACTAGTGCTTGGACTTGTTTTCGCCGCGGGGGTGTTCCTGCTCATTCCCGTTTCCAACAAAGAGTCGAAGGTCGACGTGCGCTTGCGTACACGACTGACACGGAAACCAACAATTGATGAAGCTGTGTGGCCCGAAGTAGTTGACGACATCGCATCTGCAGTTCGCGCCGGCATGTCACTTCAACAAGCGGTCTTTCATGTCGCGTCACACGGTGCTCCGGATGTGCGCGAGCTATTTACGGCAGCGCATAAGAGCTATTTAGGTTCTGGTGATTTTCCGGGAACTCTCACAATCATTAGTAATCGCTGCCAATCAACTTCGGTGGATAAATTCTGTGCTGCGATGCACATTGCGTATGACGTTGGCGGGACAGATCTTGTGGCATTGTTGCGGTCACTTTCCGCAGTACTGCGAAGCGACTTAGCAATGCGTGCAGAAATCAAGGCAAGGCAAAGCTGGACAATAAACGGCGCACGACTTGCGGTGGCCGCTCCGTGGGTGACAGTTCTTTTGTTGTCACTACGCACAGATGCTGCAGCTGCATATCGATCCAGTGGGGGAATTCACATTCTGGTCGTATGCGCCGTTGTGTCAGTGATTGCATACCAAGTCATGATTGCAATCGGCAGACTCCCGCAGAATGAACGGATCGTGTTATGACCCACAACATGATTGCCGTTGCCGTGATTTTTGCACTTGGTGGTGGACTTTTGTTGTCCTGGCGCCACGAGCATCATCACACCATGATGAGCCGAATCGCACCTTTCGTAGGCATTGTGAAAACTCCATCTTCGGTCCGGTTTGGAATCAATCGTTTTGTTGCGATTCTTTTTATGAAAAACTCTCTTGCGCTGTGGGGAACTGATCGGGCTATTTCCAAGGCGCTACAAGTTGATGGATCTGAGAGTTCACTGGGACTGTTTCGCACCAAGCAACTGCTCCACGCAACAGTTTTTACTGTTGTAACTGGCATGTGGGCAACATTGCGTAATCTCACTCATGGTGGTCAATCGAACGTCACATTATTGATAACGGTGTTGAGTTTTCCTGCCGGTGGTTGGTTTGCCCAGTGGTCACTTCACAATCGCATTTCAAAGCGAGCACGATGCGCAGAAGGTGAATTACCAGATTTTCTCGAACTTCTGGCATTTGCTGTATCTGCGGGTGAACCGCTTTTACTTGCCCTCAAACGCATTTGCCGCATGACAGCGGGTGTTTTGAGTGGTGAGCTCGAAAAGTGTTTGGCAATGGTCAATGCTGGTTCGCCACTGAGCGATGCTCTGGTTCATGTCGAAGAGTCATGCGGAAGCGAACTTGTTTCACGTGCAATGCGAGCACTTCTCGTTGCTTTAGATCGCGGTACACCGATAGCCGAAGTCTTGCGCGCACAGGCTAATGATGCACGAGCGCATCGCACACGAGATCTCATAGTGCTTGCAGGAAAGAAGGAGTCAGCGATGCTTGCTCCAGTCGTGTTCTTTGTTTTACCGATGATTGTCGCCGTGGCGATTTATCCAGGTCTCTTAGCTATGCGAGTGCTTTAGGTTTCGCATTCGCACACTGTGTGAATCGAAAATTCAAAATAGAAGAAAACTAATAGGGGGAAACATGAAAGAGAATAAGTTCGCTGAGTTTGTCACGCGTAGCTATGTGAATGTGTTGGCTGCAAGTAAAACCGCACTGACGCGTGTCTCGGACGATCGTGGCGATGTACCGGGATGGGTACTTGTAACAGTGATGACGGCTGGTCTCGTCGTAGCTATCTGGTCTGTTGCCGATGGCCAATTGAAGTCGGTGCTCAGTGGCGCTTTGCATTCGGTCAGCCAGCCGTAAGCCATTTCGCTGCGACGCTGGTTCAGCCGTTGTCGGGTTCTCGATGATTGCTCCGCTTGTTATTGCAGTGTTTATTACGGTTCTTAATGTCAGTTCGATTGTGAGTACTCGCGCAGTTTTGACAAGCGCTGCTCACACGGGTGGTCGAGTTGCTGCAAATTATGGGGCAACACATCAGATGGGTCTTCAAGCAGCGCGACAAATCATGGAAAGTAAAAATCTTGATACGGCACAGGTGACTTTCCACAATGAAGTTGTGCAAGGTGTCGATTTCGTCGTAGTGACCGTTACATACATGCAACATGTCAGCTGGCTTAACCGTGAAGTGGAATTGGTGGCAACGTCGCGCACTGTTAACGAGAACGCACTATGAAGTTACGTCAGTCTGTCTTCGTCCGAAGGCGTGGAAACGATTCGGAACAGTACGCAAGCGATAGTGGAAATGTTGTCGTCGAGTTCATTGGTTTAGTTGCGGCTTTACTTCTTCCCATTGTCTTCGTTGCAACGTCATGCTGGGAGGTCGCTTGTTCATACTTCGCTGTTTCGAGTGCAGCTCATGCAGCTGGACGCGCATTTGTTGTGACCTCAAGTGAATCCGATGCCAGATTACGAGTCCAACGCATCGAGAAAGTTGTCATGAATGAATATGGACTTTCCACGAGATCGCTCCATAGTTCGATTTCGTGTTCCCAAAAACCGTGTTTAACACCCGGCGGTTTAGTCACTGTGGCTATTAGCCGAGATCTGGCATTGTCCATTCCATTTTTTGGTCAAAGGCACGTAACTGTGTGGGGTACACATTCAGCTGTTGTGGATGAGGCGCGATGAGCACAGTTTCCTTTTCAACTCTTCGAGGTTTACTTCAGCGCGTTCGGATTCGAAGTGATTCCGGCTCCATCATGGTGCTGGGAATCGGACTTTCGGTTCTTGCACTTTCCGTAGTTACTGTGGTTATTAATGTCACCACTTTGTGGCTGGCACGAACAACATTAAATTCATTGGCAGACGGGGCAGCTCTCTACGCTGCACAGGCTGTCGATACGAGTGCGATTTACACTCAGGGGGTAAGCGCGGGTCTGCACATCAATGAATCCGAAGCGCGTACTCGGGTCACAAAGTATTTGTCTTTACCAGAGGTCAGAAGCCAACTCGCCGAACTGAAGGTTGTTCGCGTTGATGTGCATACGAATTCAGTGTCAGTCACATTGAGTGCGCAAGCACAATTGCCTTTTGGCTACTTCTTGCCAGCACACGTTGATGCGCTTGAGGCTACAGCGCAATCTCGCAACATAGTGAGGTGACTTTGGAGACCGATGCATCCTGGCGGTAGCCTTATGCATCGTGGCTACCGGTGATTTCGCAGTTGATCTTGCAGCGATTAATAGCACGCTCGGGAGCATTGAAAAAGTCCTGAAAGTCGACGACATGTTGACTCGGATTGCGCAATTAGAAATTGAAGCGTCTGCACCAAATCTGTGGGATGACCAAGCACATGCGCAAAAAGTCACCAGCCAGCTTTCGATATTGCAAGCTGATTTAGGCCGGATTCGAAGTCTGCGAAGTCGGGTTGACGATGTGTCTGTGCTTCATGAAATGGGTGTCTCTGAAGGTGACACTGACATCGTGACTGAGGCGCTTACGGAATTGCGCTCATTAGAGAAGTCAATTGGTGAGTTAGAAGTTCGCACTTTGCTATCGGGTGAGTACGATCTCCGCGAAGCCCTTGTTTCCATTCGTTCAGGAGCCGGTGGCATTGACGCTGCTGATTGGGCTGAAATGCTACTTCGCATGTACTTGCGATATTGCGAGCGCCACAATTGGCCAACTGAAATTTATGACACGTCTTATGCAGAAGAAGCAGGCATTAAATCTGCGACATTCGCTGTGAAAGTTCCTTACGCCTATGGAACGTTGTCAGTGGAACAAGGCACTCATCGTTTAGTGCGCATTTCTCCGTTTGATAATCAAAGTCGCCGTCAAACAAGTTTTGCTGAAGTCGAAGTTATCCCTGTAGTGGAACAAACTGACTCCATTGTGATTCCCGAAGATGATCTTCGCATTGATGTGTATCGATCATCAGGACCCGGTGGCCAAGGTGTGAACACAACAGACTCTGCTGTGCGCATCACTCACATCCCGTCAGGCATTGTGGTGTCCTGCCAAAACGAGCGATCACAACTGCAAAATAAAGCGACCGCCATGGCTGTTCTTCAAGCGAAGTTGCTTGAACGCACACGCCAAGAGGAACAAGCCAAAATTAATCAACTTAAGGGTGACATGGGTGGATCATGGGGAACCCAGATGCGTTCGTATGTTCTGCATCCGTACCAAATGGTTAAAGATTTGCGTACGGAATATGAAACTGGCAATACATCTGCAGTGCTCGATGGCGAAATCGATGATTTCATCGAAGCTGGTATTCGCTGGCGTCGCGAACAAGCCCAATAATTCTTGCCGAGGCACACATCACGTAAATAATCTCGCATTGGGCGAGTCAATTCGCAGTACCGCGTGACCTTCAATTTAGGGTGAAAGTTGTGCCCTAATCAGGGCAACACACTACGCAGGAGGTGTTTCGTGATTCGTTTTGACCATGTGTCCAAGCAGTACAAGAACACGAATCGACCTGCGCTTAATGATATTGACTTAACCGTTGAACAAGGTGATTTCGTATTTCTTGTGGGTTCTTCGGGCTCGGGCAAATCCTCGCTGTTGAGGTTATTGCAGCGCGAGGAAATCCCGACAAGTGGAACAGTCTCGGTAGACGGTATAGATATCGGGAAATTGGCGAATCGCAAAGTGCCCGCTTTTCGGCGCACTATGGGCATTGTGTTTCAAGATTTTCGACTGTTACCTAATAGAACAGTGTTTGACAATGTGGCTTTTGGAATGGAAGTCATTGGCCAAAGTCGCTCGGAAATTCAGCAACGCGTTCCCGAAGTTCTCGAACTTGTTGGGTTAGAGGAAAAAGAAAAGCGCCTACCAACAGAACTCTCTGGTGGCGAACAACAACGTGTCGCGCTTGCTCGCGCATTTGTCAACCAGCCGAGGTTGCTTCTTGCCGATGAGCCAACTGGAAATCTTGACCCATCAACAAGCGTGGGCATTATGAAATTACTTGACCGAATTAATCGAACAGGCACCACGATTTTGATGGCAACTCACGACGTTGCCATTGTGGACCAAATGCGTAAACGCATTGTTCAGTTGGATGCTGGTCGAATTGTTCGTGATCAAGAGCGCGGCATCTATGGACACACGGGGTTCTGATGCGTACTTCATTTTTAGCTCGTGAAGTAAGCGGCGGACTACGACGCAATTTCACAATGACCCTTGCACTTATTGTTTCTGTTGCAGTGTCCTTGACGCTTTTTGGTACTGCTCTTCTCATGCGCTCGCAAGTAGATCGTATGAAGGGATATTGGTACGACAGAATCGAAGTATCTGTTTTCTTGTGCGGTCCTAATTCACTTGCCTATACGTGTACTGGAGCAGTGACTGATTCGCAGCGTGCCGCAATCAAAGCAGAACTCGTTTCGCTAAAGCCCACGGTGCAGCATATTTATTACGAATCAACTACTGAGGCTTTTAAACGTTTTAAAGAACAGTTCAAGGGCTCGTCGATTTTGTCGCAAGTTGGCCCGGATGCGTTACCGGAATCATTCCGAGTGAAACTCGATGACCCAAAGAACTTCGACAAAATTGCCTCGAGTTTGAAATCCATGCAAGGTGTGGAATCCATTCAAGATCAAAGAAAGTTACTTGAAAGGTTTTTCCAGATACTCAAGGGTCTCCAAACTTTTGCATTGGCAGTCGCAGTAGCGATGTTGTTTGTCACGGTTCTTCTGGTCATGAACACAGTGAGAGTTGCGGCATTTGCCAGACGTCGCGAAACATCGATTATGCGTGCGGTGGGAGCAAGTAATGCGTCCATTCGTTTGCCCTTCATCATGGAAGCCGTCACGGCAGCTGTTTTTGGTGCGGCGTTAGCTTCGGCGTCGCTGATTGCTTTTAAGTACTTTGTTATTGATCTCAGACTCGCGCCTAAGTGGACTGTGATTGCCTGGGTGACCTGGCAAGAAGTTTTAGTTATCGTGCCGTGGCTTTTTGCCGTGGGCATTGTGACGGCAGTCTTGGCTTCTGGAGTCACTCTTCGCCGCTATCTCAAGGGCTAGCACTATATAAAAACCCCAAAAAATTTCAGTTTTTGGCATAAATTGCCTGAAATTGGGCATTATGTCCTGACACACCCCGTTGTCACACCAGTAACATCTGTCCCATTTGTTACGATGAAAAGACTTCCCCTGCGAATGGAGCCTGCACAGTGCGCCCCGTGTTTCACCGAACCCTGCGTGTTATCGCCGTGGGTGCGTTGTGCCTAGCTGGGATCGCTGCGCCATCATCTGGTGACAGTCTGAGCAACCAGATTGCCGATGTTTCAAAGGCGCTGCAAAAGGCATCGCAGGATTACGCCAACGCTCAGAAAGCAATCGGCAAGACCCAGGCGAAACTGCCCGGCGCGAAGTCGGCCCTGCAGGCTGCGAGTATCCAGGAAACTAAGTCACGCATTGCCTATAACGACGCAAAAGCCAAACTTGACGTCGCTCGAGCTGATTACGCAGTTGCTTTATCAAAGGTAACGAGCAAGCAAGCAGAAATTTCACTGTTGCAAATTAAGGTCGACCAGTTTGCTCGATCGGTGTATCAGCAAGGACAGACTTCGCAGTGGGAAATCATTCTCGAAGCTAAGTCTCCGTCTGACTTAACGTCTCGACTCCAGGCAATCAACGCAGTATCGCAATCAAGTGCTGCAAGCCTTACTAACTTAAGTGCCGCTAAGTCTTCACTCAAAGGTGAAGCTGACGCCGCAGAATTAGTCCGTAAGAAGATGCAGTCACTGACAAATGACGCGAAGTCGGCTCTGCTGGCTGCCCAAACCGCAGCAGACGCGGCAGCTTCTGCGAAAGCGAATCTGGAACAGCTCCTTGCTGACGAGAAGGATCAGCTCGCTAAGTCCAAGCGTGCAATGGCAGCGGAGCAAAAAGAACTCGACAAACTCATTGCCGAACAAGAGCGTGTGTCCCAAATTAGTAACAGCGGTAGTCACGGAAACGGTGACCCGCAAGCCACAGGTAATCTGTCCTGGCCAGTGCCGGGCTATGGTGCTGGTTCAGCATCTGTCCAACATGTTGGTCCTCGCGTGCTTGCAGACGGGCGGCATAGTTGTCACACAGGTCAAGACATTCCCGCTCCGACAGGTGCTCAGATTAAGTCGCCTCGTTCGGGCTTGGTGCTCTTCGCGGCCTTCACGTGGGGTTATGGAAATCTCACCCTGATTGACCACGGTGGTGGCTTAGTGACTGCATATGCGCATCAGTCCAAGTTGTATGTCAGCAAGGGCGATACCGTGGGAACAGGCGACTTAATTGGGCTCGTTGGCAACACAGGTGCATTTAGTCGTGGTTCTCATCTACACTTCGAAGTTCACGTCAATGGTTACAACTACGACCCCATGGGGTGGTTCGGTGGTAGCCGAGTAATTGTGGCGTGTGCACCTACGAGATCGATTGGATAGTCATGGCTAAGGAGCGCGGACGTAAGTTAATCGCGCAGAACAAGAAGGCCAGACACGACTATGCCATTGAAGAAACTTACGAGGCTGGTCTAGTTCTCGTTGGAACCGAAGTGAAGTCGCTTCGAGCCGGTCGTGCGAGCTTGGTTGACGGATTTGCCATGTTTGAAGACGGAGAAATGTGGCTTCACAACGTTCACATTCCCGAGTACAACGAAGGATCGTGGACTAATCACATCCCGACTCGGCGTCGCAAGTTGCTTTTAAATCGGACTGAAATCAACAAACTTGTTATCAAACTCAAGGAATCTGGACTCACTCTGATTCCGTTGAGCATGTACTTTTCCGATGGGCGAGCCAAGGTCGAACTTGGCTTAGGTCGAGGTCGTAAGAACTACGACAAGCGCCAAGCTATTGCCGAAAAGGACGCCAAGCGCGAAGTCGCTCGGGCAACCGGACGCCGCGACAAGGGCATGACCGACTAGGTGGTGCGCTTTTGATGCCGTGAAAGCGGTTTCACGGCAACGATGCTGGGCATACTGAAGTCATGTCCACTCCTACAAGTTCTCCGCAAGAGGTTTTCGGGGCATTTGAGGCACTCCTTGGACAATGGCAACTACCAGCCCTGGCACAAGCCGTCCGTCAAGCACGCGCAGACGTAGAAGAAGCTTTGGGCTATGTAGATGTTTCCCAACGGGAACACATTGTTCTGGTGGCAAGCGAACTGGTCACAAACGCAGTGATGCATGCCGCCACAGACATCTCGGTCATCGTGGAGCAGTGGCAAAATGCCATCCGCATCATTGTTGAGGACGCGAGTTCGGTACTACCCACCCTGTCTGAAGTGAGCTTTGACGCAGACCGAGGTCGCGGGCTTCACATCGTTGAACAATTGTGCGACATGTGGGGTGTTGAGGAAACTACGAGTGGCAAAAAAGTGTGGGCATCGTTCGCCCGCTCTTAGTACCGTTCGAATCCGCGAATGCGTTCCCAATCGGTAATTGTGCGATTGAACTGTTCAAGTTCAACATCAGCTTGACGCAAGTAGTGTTTGTGAACATTTGCTCCAAAAGCTGACTTAGCCCATTCACTGTTAGCCCATAAATCTCGAGCCATTTGAAGTGTGTGCGGAACCCGATCACTTTCTAACGCATAGGCATTGCCGTCGAAGCGTGGTTCGAGTGACATTTTCTTTTCAATGCCATCAATACCTGCTGCGATCATGGCAGCGACTGCAAGGTAGGGATTCACATCTCCGCCAGGAACTCGGTTTTCAACACGCAATGACGGGCCATGCCCGACGAGGCGGTACGAGCAAGTGCGATTATCGCGACCCCACTTGATAGCGGTTGGGGCAAAGCTACCTGGTTGGTAACGCTTGTAGCTGTTAATTGTTGGGGCATACATTGCAGACAATTCGCGCATGTGTGCGAGTTGGCCGGCGATGAATTGCTTACCGAGTTCACTTAAGCCCTCAGGGTCATTGTCATCGGCGAGCACCATAGATCCATCAGTTCCGCGGAATGACAAGTGGATGTGGCACGAGTTGCCCTCACGCTCGTTGAACTTTGCCATAAAGGTCAATGCGTAACCTTCTTGCGAGGCAATTTCTTTAGCAGCAGTTTTATAGATGACATGGTTATCGCAGGTACCAAGAGCATCGGTGTACTTGAATGCAATTTCATGTTGTCCAAGATTGCATTCACCCTTGACTGATTCCACAACAAGTCCGGCTGTTGTCATTGATCGACGGATGCGGCGCAAAAGCGGTTCTACACGACTTGTGCCCACGATGCTGTAATCAACGTTGTATTGATTCGATGGTGTGAGGTTGTTGTACCGCTGGCTCCACGCTTCTTCGTATGTGTTGTTGAACAGAATGAATTCAAGTTCAGTTCCAACTAAGGCAACCATGCCCATGTCTTCGAGACGTTTGATTTGCGCTTTCAAAACTTGACGTGGAGATACGTCGATTGCTTGGCCGTGATGATCATTGAGGTCAGCAAGTAACAGAGCGGTACCTTCATGCCAATCGACATAACGCAAAGTGTTGAGGTCAATGTCCATCACCATGTCGCCGTAGCCCGTGTCCCATGACGAAATGTCGTAACCGGGCACAGTGTTCATGTCGATGTCAACAGCTACGAGGTAGTTGCATCCTTCGGTGCCGTTAGCAAGAACATCGCTGAGGAAGTAGTGAGCATCCAGACGCTTTCCTTGTAAACGACCCTGCATGTCCGTAATGGCCACAATGACTGTGTCGATTGTGCCGGCATGGATGTCGGACGTGAGCTGCTCCAGCGACAGTGGCGCTGTAAACCGAGACATGAAATCCCCTTTGATGACCGTGTTGTCTTAGGCACAACCTACCCCGAAACCCCATTACTTGAAGCAGTGTTTAGCGGTTCTTTATGCGGCTCATTGTGGTTTTCCTCTCAACCTCGGACGGGCTACAAACCGTTGTTGGAGTTCAAGTACGCTAGCCGAAACGAGATTTTCTCACGCATGTGCAAAGAGGCATAATGACTGACACATTTGATGTTTTGAACCCTTCGACCGAAGAGGTCGTCAAGACCGTTCACATGGCATCCACCCAAGAACTCGATGCGGTGATTGCAAAAGCTAAAGCAGCCTGGCCAGCTTGGCGAGACACAGCACCAAGTACTAAAGCGACACTGATGCGTCGCTTTGCAGTGTTGGTGGAAGAGCATAAAAGTGAACTTGCCACACTTGAGGTCCTTGAAGCAGGTCACACAATCGGCAACGCTGAATGGGAAGTCGACAACGTACGCAATGTGATCAACTATTTCGCTGGTGGTGCAGAACGTCTACTCGGACAACAGATCCCAGTGCCTGGCGGCATTGATGTGACTTTCCACGAACCTTTTGGTGTTGTTGGAATTATCGTTCCGTGGAACTTCCCGATGCCGATTGCTGCCTGGGGATTTGCGCCTGCACTTGCTGCCGGAAATACGGTTGTGTTGAAGCCTGCGGAAGTAACACCGTTGACTGCTCTCAAGTTGGCCGAAATCGCTCTTGAAGCCGGAATTCCAGAAGGCGTGTTCAATGTTGTTCCAGGATTTGGGAAAATTACGGGAGCGCACCTCGTAGAACATCCTGATGTTCGCAAAATTGTCTTCACTGGCTCAACTGCAGTTGGTACCGGCATCATGCAAGCTGGTGCTTCGCGTCTTAAGCGCGTGACGCTTGAACTTGGTGGCAAGAGTCCCACAATTATTTTTGCCGACTCGGATGTAGAACTTGCAGCAAAGTCTGCGCCAGGAGCGGTGTTTGATAACAGTGGACAAGATTGTTGTGCTCGTTCTCGCATCTTGGTTCAGCGCAGTGTGTATGACGATGTACTCGCACATATGGAATCAGTGGTTAAGGGATTCTCAGTTGGCGACCCAGCACTTCGTACCACCGACATGGGTCCTTTGATTAGCCAGGTTCAGTTAGACCGTGTGAAGTCCTATGTTCCTGACGATGCGCCAATTTTGTATCAAGGTGATGCGCCTCAAGGAAAAGGTTTCTGGTTCCCGCCAACAATTTTGGCGCCAGTGACAACGGCTGATCGTCAATACAGCCAAGAAATTTTTGGTCCCGTTGCTGTCGTGATTCCATTCGATGATGAAGCGGAAGCTATCGCGCTGGCCAACAACACAGACTATGGACTTGCAGCCTCTGTGTGGACTCGCGATGTTGGTCGTGCCATTCGGGTTTCGCGCGCTGTTGAAGCTGGCGTGATTTCGGTCAACTCGCATTCGTCAGTTCGATACTTCACACCATTTGGTGGTTTCAAAATGTCAGGCATTGGTCGCGAGCTCGGACCAAACGCTATGGAAGCATTTACTGAGACAAAGAACGTCTTTATCGCCACCGATAATTAAATCCCTAAATAAGATGAGTGTGTCTGCATAAGCAGAACCACTCTTAACCGGAAAGCGAGTCACACTAGTGAACCGTTTGCAAGATCGAGTAGCAGTAATCACGGGTGCAGGTAGCGGCATTGGTGCCGCAACGGCTCGACGTTTTGCGCAAGAGGGCGCAAAAGTCGTAGCCGTAGACATGGACCCCAAGTCAGGTCAAGCAATTGCTGATGAAGTTGGTGGCATTTTTGTGCGCGCCAATGTCACGGATGCTGACGAAGTAGCCAACATGTACAAGGTGGCATTCGATACCTATGGTTCGATTGACATCGCGTTTAACAATGCAGGCATTTCGCCACCTGATGATGATTCCATCCTGACCACGGGAATTGATGCATGGCGTCGAGTTCAAGAAGTAAACCTGACTTCTGTATTCCTGTGCTGCAAAGAAGTGTTGCCATACATGCTTGAGCAAAAGAAGGGTGCAATTATCAATACCGCGTCTTTCGTTGCGACGATGGCTGCAGCAACATCACAGATTTCCTACACAGCGAGCAAGGGTGGCGTGCTAGCCATGACTCGCGAGCTCGGTGTTCAATTCGCTCGTGACGGTATTCGCGTCAATGCGTTATCGCCTGGCCCAGTGAACACTCCGTTGCTGCAGGAACTTTTTGCTAAGGATCCTGAGCGAGCAGCTCGTCGTCTGGTGCACATTCCATTGGGTCGCTTTGCAGAGCCAACTGAAATTGCAGCTGCGGTTGCATTCTTGGCGAGCGATGACTCATCCTTTATGACAGCATCCAACTTCTTAGTCGATGGTGGCATTAGCGGTGCGTACGTAACTCCGCTATAAACAACGCACGTCAACGCAAGAGCGCGCTATCGCTGGATAGCGTGCTCTTGTGCTTTTTCGGGATGTAATACATAAGCCAATTTTGAAGCCGCAAATAAGGCCAAGCCCATCACGGTGAGCGCGAGCGGCAACGAAATAATTTGTGAAATGTAAGCGAAAGCAATTCGGGATATGACGTTCATCAATGAAATTGCAACACCCGTGACCATCAGCGCTCGGGCGCTCGGTAATCCTGGAATACGACCTGCGGCCACGACGAAGGCGGCAGGCATGGTGGCAACTCCTAGTCCGATGAAGGCGTAGGCAACACAGCTAAAAATCAAGGTGAGCTGTGGATTCGACTCGTGGGTATTCGTAGCGAGTGCGAGTCCAAGGAGGTATCCAGTACCACCGATAATTCCGAAAGTACGGACCACCGTGTCTAAGCCGTGCTTGTCAATAAGTTTGGGTGCACGCAAACGCGTCACAAGTTGCACAATCATGAAGGTCGCGAATCCGTAACCATTCGGCCCGATTGCAATATTGAAGTGTTCATGTAACAACACCGAACTCCAGTCGCCAACAGATATTTCTGCGATGACTGCCAACCACTGTCCAACGGAAATGATGAATAGGAATCTGAGTGCGGTGCGTGGAATTTTTTCATGTCGCGACAGTTGCGCCGGATCATCCTGAGGTTGATCATCAAACTGTGTTGAAAGCAAGCCGCGAGACATGATCAGAAATCCGATGAGACTAAAGAAATTCATGATGAGTAACGCTTGTAGCGGAGTGCACAATGGTGCAGCCAAACTCGATACGACTGCGGCGGTCATTGCGCCGATACTCCAATACGCATGTCCACGAGGTAAGAACGATCGGCCGATACCTTGTTCGACGATGATTCCTTGAGTATTCATTGCGATGTTTGTTACTGAATAAGTCAACCCACCTGCAAATGCAACAACAGCCAGCCAGGATACAGACGGCGCCAAAGCATTTGAGATGTTGGAAATCAATATGAAAACAAACGTGCTTTGTGCCACGAATCGGGAACCGTATTTGTGTACGAGTTGGTTACCTAAGTAATTGCCTAACATGGCGCCAAGTCCGCCAATAGCAATTGCTGTGCCATAGCTGCCGTTTGCGGCGCTTACTCCGCTTTTAATTTCGGCAAGACGGGGAATCAAGGTGCCAATTGGCAACCCCATGAACAGAAAAGACCAACGAATGGCAAGATTCGCCCGGTTATACGTTTGGTCTGGACTCACTGTCCAAGCCTATTGGCGACCTTCTTAGAGGTGCTGTCCACCGTTGACGAGTACTTCACTACCTGTGATGTAGGAAGAATCCGGTGAGCACAAGTAATAAACAGCGTCGGCAACTTCGTATGGAGTACCTAGTCGTTTCATTGGAACATGTGAGTCAATAATTTCCTGGGTCTTGATGCTCAAGATCGGGGTGTCGATTTCTCCGGGGCTTACGGCATTGACACGAATTCCATCTCGCGCGAATTCGGCCGCCATTTCGCGTGTGAGTCCACCCAGCGCTGCCTTTGATGTTGCGTATGGTGAACCAGCAAATGGATGCACGCGTTGCACAACGATTGAAGTGATGTTCACGACGCTGCCTTGTGCAGCTTTGAGTTCGCTATGAAGTCCCCGCGTGAGTAGGGCAGGAGAAAAGACGTTGACATTGAAAATTGATTGCCAGAAATCTAAATCCGCTGCAACGACGCCGATGCGATCGCCGTTAGGCAGTTTCGGTGAGATACCTGCGTTATTTACTAACGCATTCAGAGGTCGACCTGCGAGCACATGCTTAATTTCTGCAATGGCGTCGTCTAGGTATTGCGGAGTTTCCAAATCAAACTGGATGTGAGTGGTGAGGTCATCTGTCCATATCACATCTGAATCAAATGGATGGCGCGACAATGTCAGGACATCCCATCCCTTGCTATGAAAAGTTTCGGCAGTTGCGTAACCGATGCCGCGACTCGCGCCTGTGACGAGAACTATCGGGTTCATGCAATTTCCGACTTAATCGCTGCAACGAACTTTTCAATGTCTTCCTCGGTCGTATCCCATGAGCACATCCATCGCACTTGGCCTGTGAGATGGTTCCAGACATAGAAGCGGAAGTTACGTTGCAGGCGCTCAGTGACAGCCATCGGCAGAATGGGGAACAACGCGTTCGCAGCTGGTTGCGAACCAACCTCGATACCCGCAATGTCTTTTACTGCGTTATACAACGTGTTTGCCATCGAGTTTGCATGATGTGCATTACGCAGATAGAGATCTGTGTCGAACATCGCTAGCAACTGTGCAGATGTGAAACGCATCTTGCTCGACAACTGCATTGCTGACTTACGGACAAACTTCACGGCATCGGCATATTCCGGATTCAGGATGATCACGGCTTCGGCAGCAAGTGCGCCGTTCTTTGTTGCACCAAGCGAAAGTGCATCGATACCGATGTCTGTTGTAAATTCGCGCAACGTAGCACCAAGCGCTGCAGCTGCATTGGAAATCCGCGCACCATCCATGTGCACGAGCATTCCAAGACCATGGGCTTGATCAACAAGCGCCTTTAACTCATCGCGAGAGTAAACGGTACCGAGTTC
>CANFOW010000027.1 GCA_947448865.1 Actinomycetota bacterium | reverse complement strand
GAACGCAGCGTTGCAATCTGCAGACAACTGGGGATGCACCAGCATTGTTGTTTCAGTGCCTCCGCAATCGCGAGAAGCGAATCGATTTTTTGCTCGACTTGGTTTTGCGCCGATCGCTACCAATCGCGTGACTGAAGTTGGATTGCTGCGCAAGAAGATTTCAGTTGAACCGCGCCGGCTTGTTGTGGCCCGTATGCGCCGTAGACAAGAAGGTGCTACTAATCCTGAGATTGTGCTGCGTCACGCAATAGGCAAGTAAGCCGCGTAGTGCAGATGAGTTTGCCGCGCTCATCGTTAATCACAATCTCGTAGACCGCTACATTGCGACCCAGGCTCAGTGCGGTCGCAGTACCAGTGACTATTCCTTGGGTGGCAGAACGATGGTGCGAACCATTGATTTCAATCCCAACGGCAAAGCGGCCCGTACCAGCGTGAATGTTTGCGCCAATTGAACCGAGCGTTTCAGCAAACGCCATAGATGCGCCACCATTGAGAAGGCCAAACGGCTGGGTGTTTCCAGCAACAGGCATTGTGCCCACAACGACCTGCGCGGAAGCGGATGTCAAGACAATTCCCATGTTTGACGCCATGTCACCAATCGGGATTTCGGATACTGGAATGTCGTTGCTCATTGTGCACCTCTTCTTGCGGCGATTCTTGGTCAATAACACGATACTCGTGAACTCGTGACAGAGCGGCACTCTAGTATCGAGTTGTGGCTGACAATGAAAAGTTCCTCATTCTCGATGGACATTCACTGGCCTATCGAGCGTTCCATGCGTTACCGCCAGAAAATTTCCAAACGTCAACGGGTCAGCATACAAATGCTGTGTATGGCTTTGTGTCCATGCTGATTTCCGTTCTCAAGGAACAGCAGCCAACACACATCGCTGTTGCTTTCGACTTGTCGCGCGATACCTTTCGATCCCGTCAATACCCCGAGTACAAAGCGACACGTGCGAAAACGCCTGTTGAGTTCAAGGGCCAAGTTGAACTAGTGAAAGAAATTCTCGAAGCCTTGAAGATTCCTGTTGTGACGGCAGAAACTTTTGAGGCCGATGACATTCTTGCGACGTTGTCACGCGCAGCTACTGTTCCGGTGCGCATTGTGACGGGCGATCGAGATTCATTTCAATTAATAAGTGACAACGTGGGAATCCTGTATCCCGGACAAAAGATGTCGGACTTGCGCCTGATGAACGATGAGGCAGTGCAGGAAAAATATGGCGTGCCTTCGAATAGATATCGTGACTTGGCTGCGCTGGTAGGCGAGTCAAGCGACAATCTTCCTGGTGTGCCAGGTGTTGGCCCTAAGACGGCGGCTAAGTGGATTACGCAATATGGAAGTCTGGACGAAATTCTTAAGGTTGCGGACACTATCGCTGGAAAAGTTGGCGAAGCACTGCGTGAGCACATTGACCAAGTGCGACTTAATTACGAGTTGAATCGACTCATTGACACGGTTCCCATTGAACGGGAAATCTCGGCGTACCTAAAGTCGCCTTACAACACAAAGCACGTGCATGAGATTTTGGATTCGTTGGAATTTGCGACATTGCGCCCGAGGTTACTTGCTGCCTGGCCGTCATCTGAATCCGCAACCCAAGACCCATCTGTTGAAGAACCTAAATCAACAGCTGTGGTTGTTGACGTGGTCGCAGATGAAATCCGCGGAGCTGGGATAGGCGTTTGGCTTGCAACACACGGCCAGGAGCGCACCGCTGTGGCTTTTGCGGGTTCGTGGAAACAGGGACGTGGCCACATTAACCACGTTGCTTTTGTGGCGCAAAATGGTCGTGCTGCGTGGTGTGAATATGGCTCAGATGAGTTAGCGTCCTGGCTCGCTGGATCAACTGCGAAGGCTATTCATGATGCCAAAGGTCCTATGCTCGCGCTTCTCAATGACGGTATTCAATTGGGCGGGCTACACATGGACACCGCGATTGCCGCTTACTTGGTGTCCTCTGGAGCTCGAAGTTTTACCTTAGAAGATATTTCTCAGAGATATCTTGATCGCTCACTTACTCCCGCGGATTCAACAGACACGAGCCAAATGCTTTTTGCGGATTCCACGTTTTCAGGTTTAGATCTTGCGCGACAAGCTCGAGCGACCCTTGACCTCGCCGAATATTTTGAGCGCGAACTCGCAGAACGTGGCGGCCTTGAGTTGATGAAGACTCTTGAACTTCCACTAGTAAGTGTTCTTGCCGAAATGGAAGTGTGTGGAATTGCAGTTGATGTTGATCAACTTAAATCACTGGAGCAATCCTTTGATGACGATGCTCAAGCGGCAGTGCGCAGTGCGCATTCTGCAGTAGGACATGAATTCAATCTAGGATCTCCAAAACAATTACAAGAAGTGTTATTTGAAGAACGCAAACTTCCTAAGACAAAGAAAATTAAAACTGGATACACAACAGACGCAGAAGCGCTTCAGGGATTGCTTGCACAAGTGCCTGACGATGAGTTACTCGTCGCTTTGTTGCGTTACCGCGAAGTGAGCAAGTTGCGACAAACGGTCACGGGTTTGTTGTCCTGCGTTTTGGATGATAATCGAATTCACTCCACCTTTAACCAAATGGTTGCTGCAACAGGTCGACTATCAAGCACTGACCCGAACTTGCAAAACATTCCGGTGCGTACCCAAGAAGGTGGACGAATCCGAGACACATTCGTTGTGGGACGTGGCTATGAGACCTTGATTACTGCTGACTACAGCCAGATTGAATTACGCGTGATGGCGCACTTGTCGCAAGATGAAGGTTTGATTGCTGCTCTGAAGTCCGGTGAAGATTTACATACGACGGTTGGATCACAGGTATTCGGAGTTCCCACTTCGCAAGTCACACCAGACATGCGTAGACAAATCAAAGCAATGTCATATGGGCTTGCATACGGCCTGTCTGCATTCGGACTCGCAACTCAGCTCGGTATTTCTAATGGCGCAGCTCGCAACCTTATGGACACGTACTTCGAGCGATTTGGTGGAGTGCGGGACTACCTTGCTTCAGTCGTGGCTGCGGCTCGCAAAGTTGGCTATACCGAATCAATGCTCGGTCGCCGCCGATATTTACCGGACTTGAATGCCGATAACCGCCAACTACGTGACATGGCTGAACGCATGGCTCTCAATGCCCCAATTCAGGGAAGTGCTGCGGACATTGTGAAGATCGCAATGCTCAAGGTGCATGCGGCCTTGGCGCAAAGCGGGCTGAAGTCTCGACTCCTGCTCCAAGTGCACGACGAACTGGTGGTTGAGGTGGCTCCTGACGAATTAGACGCTGTCAGCGCCCTCATTCGGGAAAACATGGAGTCAGCCGTGGCAATGTCGGTTCCATTGGACGTTTCAGTCGGAATTGGTCGATCCTGGACCGAAGCAGCGCATTAGCCCGTTTTGACCCATGTCTTGGGCATCCCTATCCTTAGAAGGTTGCCATTTGCCCTTGGGACAGACGTAGTTCCCTAGGGTCTACCTAGTAGAAGAATGTCAACGTCCTGCTATATCTATCCGTCTCGAGGCAATAACTTAATGACTGTCACTTCTGACAAGCGTTCCATCACAGTGAACGACTTCGGTTCAGCCGAAGAATTTCTCGCAGCAATCGATGCCACAATCAAGCCATTCAACGATGGCGATATTGTTGAAGGCATTGTCGTCAAGGTAGACCGTGACGAAGTCCTTCTGGACATCGGCTACAAGACTGAAGGAATTATTCCTTCCCGTGAACTCAGCATCAAGCACGATATTGATCCAAATGAAGTTGTTTCAGTTGGAGATCGTATTGAAGCACTTGTTCTTCAAAAAGAAGACAAAGAAGGTCACCTCATTCTTTCCAAGAAGCGCGCACAGTACGAACGTGCTTGGGGTTCAATCGAAAAGATCAAAGAAGAAGACGGAGTTGTCACCGGCACAGTCATCGAAGTCGTCAAAGGCGGCTTGATCATGGACATTGGTCTACGTGGCTTCTTGCCAGCATCACTTGTTGAAATGCGTCGCGTGCGCGATCTTGCTCCATACATTGGCAAGCAAATCGATGCGAAGATTATCGAACTCGACAAGAACCGCAACAACGTTGTGTTGTCACGTCGTGCTTACCTCGAACAATCACAAAGCGCTGTTCGTCATGGCTTCCTGAATCAACTTGAAAAGGGCCAGATTCGTAAGGGTGTTGTCTCCAGCATTGTTAACTTCGGTGCATTCGTTGACCTCGGTGGCGTAGACGGTTTGGTTCACGTTTCTGAATTGTCATGGGAACACGTTGATCACCCATCCAAGGTGGTTGAAGTTGGCCAGGAAGTAACTGTTGAGGTTCTTGATGTTGACTTCGAACGCGAGCGCGTATCACTGTCGTTGAAGTCAACCCAGGAAGATCCATGGCAGCACTTCGCTCGCACACATCAACTTGGACAGGTTGTTCCAGGTGAAGTGACCAAGCTCGTACCATTCGGTGCATTTGTTCGCGTCAGCGATGGCATCGAAGGTCTTGTTCACATTTCCGAACTTTCAGGTCGTCACGTTGAGATTCCTGAGCAGGTTGTTAATGTTGGCGATTCAGTCTTCGTTAAGGTCATTGACATTGACCTAGAACGCCGCCGCATCTCGTTGTCGTTGCGTCAAGCGAACGACGATGTTGATGTTATCGATGAAAACTTCGATGCCTCGCTCTACGGAATGAACCAGTATGACGAGAATGGCAACTACATTTACCCAGAAGGTTTCGATTCAGAAACCAATGAGTGGCTGCCAGGTCATGAAGAGCAAAAAGCTGCGTGGGAACTTCAGTACGCACAGGCTCATGCGAAGTGGGAAGCACACCGCGCCCAGGTTGCCGAGTCCAAGAAGACTGAAGCTGCCGCTGCGAGCGATTCTGACAATCCAACATCGTATTCAGGTGAGGTTGCCAGCGAAGGCACACTTGCTGATGATGCTGGACTTCAGGCTCTCAAAGAATCACTTGGTGGGGGCTCTGCCGAATAGGTAGTACTCACGCTAAAGATGTAAAGGGTGTTGGCTGTTGGCCAACACCCTTTAGTCTTGTGTCGTGTACATAGGTCTGACCGGTGGAATTGGTTCAGGAAAGAGTTCGGTTGCTGAAATATTTGAGCAACTGGGAGCGGTAGTGATCCGCGCTGATCAATTAGCGCGAGAGGCATTGGATCCTGACTCACCAATCGTCACAGAACTTGTTGAACACTTTGGTCAGGACATCGCACCAGGTGGGGTAGTTGATCGTCAAAAGTTAGCGGACGTGGTATTCCATGATGCTGATGCTCGTGGTTACTTGGAGTCACTTGTGCATCCAGAAGTTGCCCGTCGCGCACGTCTGGCTCGCACTCTTGCCGGCAATGACGCCAACGTTGTGTATGACGTACCTCTTCTTGTCGAAAAGCATTTGGAAGACCAATTTGACTTAGTCGTTGTTGTTGAGGCTCCTGAATCCATTCGATTAGCCAGACTTGAGCTTCGAGGCGTTGCGCACGATGATGCCCGTGCTCGTATGGCTAGTCAGGCTACGGATGCCCAGCGTCGCGAGGTGGCAGATTTTGTTATCGACAACTCTGGTGACTGGGCTCAGTTAGCGTTTGATGCCACTACTGTTTGGAACGACATTACGGCGTAGTCTGGAGTCATGGTCCGCCCCGTCACTGATTTACAGCGCACGGTTGCACCATTTGAAGTCATTAGTGACTACGTACCTTCGGGTGATCAGCCCACTGCAATTGCTGAGATAGAGCGCAGAATTCGTGCTGGTGTGCAGGACGTTGTGCTTCTAGGTGCTACGGGTACCGGAAAAAGTGCGACAACCGCCTGGCTGATAGAGCGCTTGCAACGGCCAACATTGGTTTTGGCGCCGAATAAAACTCTTGCGGCCCAGTTGGCCAATGAGTTTCGTGAGTTACTTCCGAATAACGCCGTTGAATATTTTGTTTCTTACTATGACTACTACCAGCCCGAAGCGTACATTCCGCAAAGTGACACATTTATTGAAAAAGACTCGTCTATTAACGAAGAAGTGGAACGACTTCGTCATAGTGCAACAAATAGTTTGTTAACTCGCCGCGACGTGATTGTGGTTGCCAGTGTCTCGTGTATTTATGGCTTGGGTACACCGCAAGAGTATGTAGATCGCATGATTCAACTTCGAGTAGGTCAATCAATTGATCGCGATGTGTTACTGCGCCGCTTAGTTGATATTCAGTACACACGAAATGACATTGCCTTTACCCGCGGAACATTTAGAGTGCGTGGTGACACTGTCGAAATTTACCCGGTCTATGAAGAGCATCCCGTTCGCATTGAAATGTTTGGTGACGAAATTGAGCGGTTGATGTCGCTGCATCCAGTCACGGGTGAAATTCTGACTGATGACACCGAACTTTATATTTTCCCTGCGTCGCATTATTCGGCAGGTCCAGAACGTATGAACGCGGCGATTAAATCAATTGAAGAAGAACTGCAGGTACGGCTTGCAGAACTTGATCAACAGGGCAAGTTGCTTGAATCGCAGCGTCTGAAAATGCGCACCGCCTATGACATTGAAATGATGCAAAATCTCGGGTTTTGCTCAGGTATCGAGAATTATTCACGGCACATTGACGGACGTGAACCTGGCTCGGCGCCAAACTGCCTTTTAGATTATTTTCCCGAAGACTTCCTGCTTGTTATTGATGAAAGTCACGTCACTGTGTCGCAAATTGGCGCAATGTACGAAGGTGACGCATCTCGAAAGCGAACTTTGGTAGAACATGGATTCCGGTTGCCAAGCGCCATGGATAACCGTCCGTTGAAGTGGCCAGAATTTCTTGAGCGAATTGGTCAGACCGTGTATTTGTCAGCAACGCCCGGTAAGTACGAACTCGCCAAAGTTGAAGGCGATGTGGTGGAGCAGGTGATTAGACCTACTGGGCTTATTGATCCAGAGATCATTGTGAAGCCGACTAAAGGACAAATCGATGATCTCATTTTCGAAATTCGAAAACGAGTTGAGGGCAATACTCGTGTCTTAGTCACGACTCTTACCAAGAAAATGTCAGAGGATTTAACGGATTATCTTCTTGAGCAAGGAATTCGTGTTCGATATTTGCATTCTGAGGTGGATACCTTGCGTCGTGTGGAGCTGCTGCGTGAGCTCAGACTCGGAGAGTACGACGTTTTAGTTGGTATCAATCTGCTCAGAGAGGGTCTCGACCTACCAGAAGTGTCTTTGGTGGCCATCTTGGATGCTGATAAAGAAGGATTCCTGCGAAGCGAACGAAGTCTCATTCAAACGATTGGCCGAGCTGCACGAAATGTGTCGGGTCAGGTTCATATGTATGCTGACCGTATTACGGATTCAATGCGAGTTGCGATTGATGAAACTAATCGTCGTCGCGAAAAGCAAGTGGCATATAACCTCGAGCATGGGATAGATCCGCAACCGCTACGCAAGAAAATTGCGGATATCACCGATTTGATTACGCGTGAAGATGATGACACACAAGATTTTCTTGCCCACAGTTCTGGGAAAGTTGCAGGCAGTGCCCTTGCTCGTGAAAGTTTGAAGTCAATCCCGGCGCGTGACCTTTCTGATCTTATTGAGCAACTTTCTGAACAAATGCATACGGCAGCAAGCGAACTTCAGTTTGAACTCGCAGCTCGACTGCGTGACGAAATATCCGACCTCAAGAAAGAGTTACGTCAAATGGCTGCTGCAGGACATGCGTGATGACTGTTTCAATTCAGATGTGGGCTGTCACATGCGCGCTCTTACTTGCAATGTTTGTCATCGACTTTCTCGTCGTTGACTCCAAACCACATGCCTTCGGTCCGCGTGAGGCTTCCCGATGGGTGATCTTCTACATTGTTGCTGCGCTGGCTTTTGGTGGATTTATTTGGATTCACTTTGGACAACGATTTGGGCAAGAATTTCTTGTTGGCTGGATTACTGAGTACAGCCTCTCTGTTGACAACCTCTTCGTATTTATCGTGCTGATGTCATCTTTTGCAGTACCACCAGCGCTCAAACACCGAGTGTTGCTCATTGGTGTTGCTATTGCAATCGTGCTACGAGGAATTTTGATTCTGGTTGGCGCCGCTGCGTTGCATAAATTCGAAGCTACTTTTTTCGTCTTTGGTGCATTCCTGCTTTATACGTCAATTTCGATTTGGCGAAGTGGTGAAAATGAACCTGATCCAGATGGCAATGTTTTCGTACGGTATGTCGAGAAAGTTTTGCCAGTAACCAAGGACTATCACGACACTCGAATACGTGTGACTCTTGCGGATAAGAAATACTTCACACCGCTTTTGCTGGTCATACTTGCTGTGGGCACGACTGATTTACTGTTCGCGCTTGATTCGATTCCGGCCGTCTTTGGTCTCACTCGTGAGTCATATATCGTGTTCACGGTGAATGCTTTCGCTCTTATGGGACTGCGTCAGTTGTTTTTCATGCTTGATGGCTTACTGAGCAAGATTATTTATTTGTCAAAAGGGCTTGCAATCATCCTTGGATTCATTGCCATTAAATTGCTGCTTGAAGCCACTCATGGAGTTTTCGATATAAACACAACATCGATCACAACGGTCCAATCACTTCTGTTTATAGCGTTGACCCTGGCGCTCACAATTTTCGTCAGTCTTCGGGCGGTATCCCGCAACCCGAGTCTGGTTGAATCAAGTCAAGTGACTGACATTGAACACGATGCAGTTGAGTTACGTGGTCGCGCTTTAGAAGACATCGACGACGTCGAATAGGTGACTTTCAGGTAGCGCCCAAAGCGCAATAACCACACCATGACTAACATGGTGATGTGGCTGATCGGTTGATAGTACGGGGTGCAAGAGAGCACAACCTTAAGAATGTTGACCTCGATTTGCCGCGAGATGCCCTCATTGTTTTCACAGGTTTATCGGGCTCAGGAAAGTCATCTCTGGCGTTCGACACGATTTTCGCCGAAGGGCAACGCCGGTATGTCGAATCCCTGTCGGCCTATGCGCGCCAGTTCCTCGGACAAATGGACAAGCCTGATGTTGATTTCATTGAAGGCCTGTCACCGGCAGTGTCCATTGACCAAAAATCAACTAATCGCAATCCTCGATCGACTGTGGGAACGATTACCGAGGTCTACGACTACCTTCGATTGCTTTTCGCACGTGCTGGAAAACCCCATTGCCCGGATTGTGGACGACCAATTAGTCGCCAATCACCACAACAAATTGTCGATCGCATTTTAGAAATTGACGAAGGCACTCGCTTCCAGATTCTTGCTCCTGTTATTCGTGAACGTAAAGGCGAGTACGCCGAACTTTTTCGTAGCTTTCAATCTCAAGGATTTTCTCGCGCTCGCATTGATGGGGTAGTCCACGGTCTGGATGATCCGCCAACATTAAAGAAGCAAGAGAAACACACCATCGAAGTTGTTGTTGATCGCCTTGAAGCAAAACCGGATGCCGCTCGTCGGCTTACCGACAGTATTGAAACTGCGCTGCGCCTGTCTTCAGGTCTAGTGACGTTGGAGTTTGTGGACCTTCCAGAAGATCATCCCGAACGCGAACGGATGTTTAGCGAACATTTAGTGTGCCTTTTTGATGGCAATCAATTCGAAGAACTTGAGCCGAGAAGTTTCTCGTTCAACTCGCCATTTGGTGCATGTACCGAATGCACTGGACTTGGTACTCAAATGGAAGTGGATGCGGAACTCGTTATTCCAGATCCAACATTGACGTTAGAAGAAGGCGCCATTGCGCCGTGGGCATCAGGACATATTTTTGATTATTTCTTCCGACTGATCAAGGGTCTATCAAAAGAAATGAACTTTGCTCTCGATGTTCCGTGGAGCAAGTTGCCTGCCAAGGCAAAGAATGCGTTGCTGTTTGGCCACGACCATGAAGTGCATGTGAAATACAAGAATCGCTACGGTCGCCAAAGAAGCTACTCCACTGGGTTTGAAGGTGTCGTTCCGTATATTTTGCGCAGACACGTGGAAGCCGAAAGTGACACAAGTCGTGAAAAATATGAAGATTACATGCGTGAAGTGCCATGCCCTGCGTGTAAAGGTGCTCGTCTCAAGCCCATTTCGCTTGCAGTCACACTCGGTGGAAAAAGTATTTCTGAGATTTCGGCGCTTCCCATTGGTGATTGCGCAGAGTTCTTAAAGGGTCTCAAACTTGCTGCTCGTGAGCGAGCAATTGCTGACCGGGTCTTGAAGGAAGTCAATGAGCGGCTGGCATTTCTGGTTGACGTAGGTCTTTCTTATTTGTCGCTCGAGCGAAGTGCTGGCTCTTTAGCTGGTGGAGAAGCGCAAAGAATTCGACTCGCTACTCAAATTGGTTCAGGGCTTGTTGGTGTGCTTTATGTGTTAGACGAACCAAGCATTGGTTTGCACCAAAGAGACAACCATCGCCTGATAGAAACGCTGATCCGGCTTCGAGACTTAGGCAACACGTTGATTGTTGTCGAGCATGATGAAGACACCATTCGAATCGCCGACTGGATTGTCGACATTGGTCCGGGTGCGGGAGAACATGGTGGTGAAGTTGTTGTCAGTGGTCCGCTCAAGGATTTGTTGACTTCAAAGAAATCTGTAACTGGCCAATACCTCACAGGTAAGAAATCGATTCCGGTTCCTACACAACGTCGTGCCATAGACAAGACTCGACAAATTGTGGTTAAAGGCGCACGCGAACACAATCTGGATAACGTCACGGTGTCATTCCCATTAGGGTGCTTTGTCGCTGTGACTGGTGTTTCAGGTTCCGGCAAGTCCACACTTGTTAACGACATTTTGTATACCGTGCTAGCTCGCGACCTTAATGGTGCTCGACTGGTGCCTGGTAAGCATTCAAAAGTCGAAGGTGTAGATCAGCTCGACAAGGTTGTGCATGTTGATCAAAGTCCCATTGGTCGCACCCCTCGATCCAATCCGGCAACGTACACTGGCGTTTTTGATCACGTGCGCAAACTTTTTGCAGAAACACCCGAGGCAAAAATTCGCGGGTATCAACAAGGACGATTCTCATTCAATGTCAAGGGTGGACGATGTGAGTCATGCTCAGGTGATGGCACGCTCAAAATTGAAATGAATTTCTTGCCCGATGTGTATGTGCCGTGTGAAGTGTGCCATGGTGCGCGGTACAACCGTGAGACTTTAGAAGTTCACTACAAAGGCAAAACGATTTCCGACATTCTCAATATGCCGATTGAAGAAGGGTTAGATTTTTTCAGCGCAATTCCTCCGATTGCTCGACATCTTCAAACTTTGATGGATGTTGGTTTGGGATATGTCCGTCTTGGTCAGCCAGCAACGACGCTGTCTGGTGGGGAAGCGCAACGAGTGAAGCTAGCTTCTGAATTACAAAAACGCTCCACTGGGCGAACAATCTATGTTCTCGATGAACCAACGACAGGGTTGCATTTCGAGGACGTCAATAAATTACTGACTGTGCTGCATTCCCTGGTCGATAAGGGAAATACCGTCATTGTTATTGAACACAATCTTGATGTCATTAAGACCGCAGACTGGATTATCGACATGGGTCCTGAAGGTGGATCTGGCGGCGGAACTGTCGTGGCTACCGGAACTCCAGAACAAGTTGTGAAAGTCAAGGCAAGTTACACAGGCACTTTCCTCAAGGCATTGTTAAAGAGTTAACGCCGCATGCTCCCAAGCGATAAGCCACAAGACCTGCCTACGTTGCCGGGGGTATACCGATTTCGCAATGACGAAGATCGCGTTATATATGTGGGTAAAGCGAAAAACCTACGCAGTCGTGTGAGCTCATACTTTGGCACGGACTTACATCCACGAACCTACACAATGGTGACCACTGCTACCAGCGTTGATTGGGTTACCGTACGCAACGAAACTGAAGCATTGCAGTTGGAGTACGCCTGGATTAAGCAATTCGACCCGGCTTTCAATGTGCGATATCGAGACGATAAGTCGTATCCCTATTTAGCAATTTCAGTGGCCGAAGAGTTTCCCAGAGTTTTTGTTTACCGTGGCGATAAGAAAAAAGGCGTCACCTATTTCGGTCCATATGTTCAAGCGTGGGCCATTCGAGACACACTCGACCATTTACTGCGGGTGTTTCCTGTGCGTAGTTGTGTCAATGGAGTATTCCGCAATGCCAAGGCAGCGAAGCGTCCCTGTTTGTTAGCTCATATCGACCGTTGTAGTGCTCCGTGCGTTGGCAAGATAACCCCGGAAGATCACCGAACAATTGTCGACCAATTACGCGCGTTCATGTCGGGCAATTCCCAAAGCGTCATGAAATCCCTGTCTGAAAAGATGCTCGCTGCTTCGGCGGCGCTGGACTTTGAACGCGCCAGCGTCTTACGCGATGACCTGGCAGCTTTGGAGCGAGTAAACGAGAAAAGCGTTGTTGTGTTGGGTGACGATACGGTTGCCGATTTTATTGGACTGGCTCATGATGATTTGCAGACTGCTGTGCAGGTATTCTCGGTTCGCGCTGGACGCATAGTAGGTCAACGCGGCTTCATTATGGAAAACTCCGTTGAAGCAGATGAAGCATCCTTGATGACTGATGCATTGATGTATGTCTATAACCAGGCGACACAAGACGAGATTCCGACCGAAATATTGACAAGCGTTTCACCAGAAAGCGTCAATAGTGTTTCCGAGCTTCTTACTGAAATTCGATTGGCGCAGATTGATATTCGAGTGCCAGTCCGAGGTGATAAGCGCGCTCTTATGGAGACGGTGATTGCGAACGCGCAAAGTTCTTTAGTCAGCCACAAATTAAAGCGCTCTGCAGATCTTGTGACACGTTCTACGGCGCTCACACAAATTCAAGAAGCATTAGGCCTAGCATCAGCTCCGTTGCGTATCGAATGCATCGACGTTTCGCACATTTCAGGCACGAACGTAGTTGCTTCGCTTGTTGTGTTTGAGGATGGCCTTCCATACAAAAAGGATTATCGTCGATTTATCATTGATGATCCGCGAGATGACACAGCGTCTATAAAGCAAGTTATCGCCCGCAATTACCATGCATCAAGTGAACAGCCTCACCGCCCATATCGACCGAACCTGCTCGTGATTGACGGCGGACAGCCACAGGTTAATGCCGCTGCACAGGCTCTCAATGAGCTCGGGCTCAGTTCAATGTACGTCGTGGGTCTAGCCAAACGCATGGAAGAAATTTGGCTACCTGGCGCTGCGTACCCGATTGTGTTACCTCGCAATAGTGAGGCACTTTTTATGTTGCAGCGCATTCGCGACGAGGCGCATCGCTTTGCTATTACGTTGCATCGGCAACGACGTTCAAAGTCAATGGTTGACAGTATTCTTGACGATGTTGAAGGACTTGGTCCGGTGCGTAAACAGGCGCTGATGAAAGCGTTTGGTTCACTCAAGAAGATGCGGGCGGCATCCGTGGAGGATCTTGCTCACGTTGATGGAATTGGGCCAAAGCAGGCAGCCATTGTGTTTGATGCACTACAAAAAGTTGCTCAACAGTCAGTAAACACCGCTACAGGAGAGATAATTGACTCGTGAGTGAATTAACGTCAGTAGTGATTGTGACCGGTATGTCAGGTGCGGGTCGGTCAACTGCAACGCGTGCACTCGAGGATTTGGGTTGGTTCGTAGTCGATAATCTGCCACCCACTTTGATTAGTGAAGTTGTCGATTATGTTGAGTCAGGAAATGGCTCCAATAAAGTGGCTGTCGTTGCGGATGTACGAGGCGGCAAGTTATTTTCACAATTAAGTGAATCCCTCGAGTCAGTGCGCACAGCAGGTAATGATTTACGCATCGTTTTCCTTGACGCAAACAATGATGTACTCGTGCGTCGTTATGAATCATCGCGTCGACCTCATCCACTACAAAAAGAAGACAACATACTTGCCGCAGTTGAACGTGAACGTAGCCTGCTTGGTGATTTACGTTCGGAATCTGACTTAGTAATCGACACGTCGAATTTAAATGTTCACGATTTACGCCGAGCAATTGAGGATGCTTTTGGCGATGATGACATCGTCGCGCTGCATGCAACCGTCTTGTCGTTTGGATTTAAATATGGAATTCCCGTCGATGCGGATATGGTTGCCGACATGCGTTTCCTGCCGAACCCGCACTGGGACCCTGCAATGCGTCATCACACCGGTAAAGATGCCGATGTGAATGACTATGTTTTGGGTTTCCCAGAAGCCAAAGAGTTTCTCGATAAGTACGCAGGGCTTGTGGAGCTTGTGGAAGATGGGTACTTGCGAGAAGGAAAACGATTCGTCACGATTGCACTGGGATGCACAGGTGGCAAACATCGATCAGTTGCTATGGCTGAAAATCTTGCAGTTCGATTAGTGAAAAAGGGTGTTGAAGTTTCTGTTGTCCATCGAGATCTCGGTCGCGAGTAACACATGGCAACAATTCCAGCGCGTTCGCTTGATGTCGTTGCATTAGGCGGAGGGCATGGCTTAGCAGCGTCACTGCGCGCTTTGCGCCGAGTTACACCCCACGTGACGGCAGTCGTTGGTGTGAGCGATAACGGTGGAAGCAGCGGACGTATTCGGGATCAGTTCGGGGTAATCCCACCTGGAGATCTGAGGATGGCGCTGGCTGCGTTGTGCGGTGATGACACATGGGGGTCAACATGGGCTCGGGTACTCCAGCATCGTTTCTCGAGCGATGGAGATCTTGATGGACATTCTCTGGGCAATTTGTTAATTACTGCTTTGTGGCAAGAAAGCAACGATCTCGTTGGTGGGTTGGAGTGGGTAGCCCGTCTGCTGGATGCGCGTGGTCGCGTCCTGCCTCTGGCTCTCGAGCCGTTAGAAGTGTCTGCGACAGTGCGACAGGCTGATGGAACTGTTTCAACTGTTACGGGCCAAGTTGAAGTGGCTACAACGGTGCATGACATCGAATCGATTTCTCTGGAACCAGCAAGTCCTCGAGTATGCCCGCAAGCGATAGACGCTGTGCGCAATGCCGATGCCATCGTGCTAGGGCCCGGTTCTTGGTACACAAGTGTTTTGACTCACTTCCATGTATCCGAGATGGCCCAGGCGCTTTACGACACGCCCGCGCGTCGAATATTGGTCCTCAACCTCATAGAACAAACGGGTGAGACGTCGGGTTACAGCCCACAACGGTACCTCGAGGTGCTTGCAACAAGTCATCCGAACTTTCGCATTGATGCAGTCATCGCTGATCCCAGACATGTTCAGGACCCGAAAGTACTTCAGCACATTGCGGCGGAACTAGGGGCTTTACTTGAACTTGCACCCGTGGCTGATTCAGCCCGAGCAGTCCACGACCCCGAATTACTAGCCTCGGCGTTTCGTTCCGTATTTACACATGGCAGTATCGGACTATGGCAATGACCGCGGCAGTCAAGGACGAACTCAGTCGTCTCGAAGTAGCAAAGGCATGTTGTCGTAAGGCCGAGGTTTCGGCGCTGTTGCGATTTGCTGGCGGACTGCACATTGTGAGCGGTCGAATTGTTGTGGAAGCTGAACTGGATACTGGTCAAGCGGCCCGGAGATTACGCAAAGATTTATCCGAACTTTTCGGACACAACGCAGAAATTAGCGTGCTCTCTGGCGCAGGAATTCGAAAAGGTAATCGCTATCTCGTACGTGTTGCTGATGAAGGTGAAAACCTTGCCAAACAAGCTGGGCTAGTTGATGCAGGTGGACGCCCAGTACGAGGTCTGCCTCCGCACATCGTGTCGGCAAGCTTGTGTGATGCCGAAGCTGCTTGGCGTGGCGCTTTCTTGGCCCATGGTTCTTTAACTGAGCCTGGTCGAAGCAGTTCGATGGAAGTCACCTGTCCTGGACCAGAAGCAGCTTTAGCGCTTGTAGGTAGTGCCCGACGTCTTGGTATCGCTGCTAAAGCTCGCGAAGTACGCGGTGTAGATCGAGTTGTTATTCGCGATGGCGACGCCATAAGTGCGATGCTGACTCGAATCGGTGCGCATGAATCAGTCATGGCTTGGGAAGAACGACGACTGCGCCGTGAAGTGCGTGCGACTGCGAATCGACTGGCGAACTTTGACGATGCGAACCTGCGTCGTTCTGCCCGAGCAGCGGTGGCTGCGGGTGCCCGAGCTGCTCGCGCGATGGAGATTCTCGGTGCCGAAATTCCGGCGCACCTGCTTGAAGCCGGCCAACTTCGCGTGAACCACCAACAAGCGTCATTAGAGGAGCTTGGAGCCTTAGCGGATCCACCTATGACTAAGGATGCCATTGCCGGTCGAATCCGTCGGTTGCTCGCTATGGCCGATAAAAGAGCCTCTGATTTAGGCATTCCAAACACCGAGGCGGGTCTGACTCCAGACATGCTGGAACGCTAGAATAGAGCCAAATTCTCGGTGCAGCGTCGCTCCGACCCCCATCAGAACTCTTTCTAGGAGGCACGCTCGTGAGCGTCCGCGTTGGTATTAATGGATTTGGCCGAATTGGCCGTAACTTCTTCCGTGCTATTGAAGCATCGGGTGCAGATATTGAAGTAGTGGGTGTCAATGACCTCACTGACAATGCCACACTGGCGCACTTGTTGAAGTATGACTCGATTTTGGGCCGTTTAGGTAAGGACGTCACATTCACCGACGATGCAATCATCGTTGGCGGTAAGAGCATTGCTGCACTGTCGGAACGTGACCCATCAGCACTTCCATGGGGAAAGCTCGGCGTTGACATTGTTATTGAGTCAACCGGCCACTTCACCGATGCAACAAAAGCTGCTGGACACATCGCTGGTGGCGCTAAAAAAGTAATCATCTCTGCGCCTGCGAGCAATGAAGATGTCACCATCGTCATGGGTGTTAATCATGACAAGTACGACCCAGCAAACCATCACGTTATTTCCAATGCATCCTGCACAACAAACTGCCTTGCGCCGATGGCTAAGGCAATCCACGATGCATTTGGTATTGATCATGGCTTAATGACAACAATTCACGCGTACACAAATGACCAAGTTATTTTGGACTTCCCACACAAGGATCTACGTCGTGCGCGTGCTGCTGCAACCAACATGATTCCGACGACCACAGGTGCTGCAAAGGCTATCGGCCTGGTGCTTCCAGAGTTGAAGGGCAAGCTTGATGGCTATGCAATGCGCGTGCCAGTTCCAACAGGTTCAGCAACTGATCTGACCGCAGTTCTGAAGAAGGCAGCGACCAAAGAAGAAGTGAACGCTGTTGTTAAAGCGGCAGCTGAAGGTGCTCTTAAGGGTTACTTGTCGTACACCGAAGATCCGATTGTGTCCTCAGACATTGTGACTGATCCGTCTTCCTGCATCTTTGATGCATCGTTGACGAATGTCATTGGAAACACCATCAAGGTTGTTGGCTGGTATGACAACGAATGGGGTTACTCAAACCGCCTCGTTGACCTCACCAACTATGTTGGTGCCCGTCTCTAGCATGACAATTCGTGGAATTGACCAGCTCGATGTTGCTGGTAAAACAGTTTTGTTGCGAAGTGATTTGAATGTGCCGCTTGATGGAACAACAATCACTGACGATGGTCGCATTCGAGCCAGTGTTCCCACTATTGAGTCATTAACCAAGCGTGGTGCCAAGGTCGTAATCTTGGCCCACCTTGGACGACCTAAGGGTGAGCCTGAGGCAAAGTATTCACTTGCTCCTGCCGCAGTGCGTCTGGGCGAATTGTTAGGTCAACCAGTTCACCTGTGCTCGACAACGACAGGTCCTGAGGCTTCGGCACTTGTTGCATCGTTGCACGACGGCGATGTGGCCATGCTGGAAAACGTTCGCTTTGACGCTCGTGAAACCAGCAAAGTTGCCACGGAACGCAGCGACCTTGCAGGTGAATGGGCTGCGCTTGGGGACCTGTATGTCAGTGATGGTTTTGGTGTCGTCCACCGAGAACAAGCATCAGTGACTGACTTAGCGAAACTATTGCCTCACGCAGCTGGTTACTTAGTTGAAAAAGAAGCCACCGTGTTTTCCGCATTGGTAAAAGATCCTGCGCGACCATATGTTGTGATTCTTGGTGGGTCCAAAGTTAGCGACAAACTTGGAGTAGTCGAGAACTTGCTCAAGTGTGTTGACCGACTTCTTGTCGGCGGCGGCATGGCGTATACCTTCCTTGCAGCTCAAGGATTTAGCGTCGGCAACTCGCTACTCGAAACCGAGATGATTGACACGGTGCGCAATCTTGTTGCACAAGCAACAGCAAACGGTGTTGACGTTGTTGTGCCCGTCGACATTGTGATTGCTGACGCATTTGCTCCAGATGCGAACACTCAAATCGTTAGTGCAGATTCAATTCCAGACGGATGGCAAGGGCTTGACATCGGTCCACGAACTCGTGAACTGTTTGCAGAAAAAATTTCTGATGCTAAGACAGTGGTCTGGAATGGACCGGTCGGTGTTTTCGAAATGGACGCATTCTCAGCGGGAACTCGTGCTGTTGCAGAAGCAATGACTCAGATTGATGCCATGACTGTCATCGGTGGTGGCGATAGTGCAGCTGCTGTGAGATTGCTTGGAATTGATGAAGCAGGATTTACGCATATTTCAACTGGCGGCGGAGCCAGCCTTGAATTCTTAGAAGGTAAGACCCTGCCGGGCCTTGCCGTGTTGGAGGACTAATGTCACGTACGCCGCTCATGGCAGGCAACTGGAAAATGAACATCAATCACATTGAAGCGATTGCATTAGTTCAGAAACTTGCCTACACATTTAACGCTGAAGATTTTGCGGCACTTGATATTGCAGTACTACCTCCGTACACCGACATTCGTTCGGTGCAAACATTAGTTGATGGCGACAAGCTTCAGCTCAAATACGGTGCCCAGGATTTATCGTCTGCTGACAAAGGTGCCTTCACAGGTGAAATCAGTGGAGTCATGCTGGCCAAACTTGGGTGCAGTTTTGTCATAGTTGGACATTCCGAGCGTCGTCAGTACCACCACGAGACGGATTCGATTGTGAACTCGAAAACTCTGGCTGCTTTACGCAATGACATCACCCCAATTGTGTGTGTCGGTGAAGGCTTGGACATCCGCAAGGCCGGCGAACATGTGAGCCACACCTTGGCTCAACTCGATGGTGCCTTAGCGGGACTGTCAGCTGACCAGGTTGCTGGACTCGTAATTGCGTACGAACCCGTGTGGGCGATTGGCACCGGCGAGGTAGCCACCCCAGACGACGCCCAGGAAGTCTGCCAAGCAATCCGCGCCCGCGTGCGTGAACTTCACGGCAATGCCGCCGATAAAGTGCGGGTTTTGTACGGCGGATCAATGAAATCGGACAATGTAGCGTCATTGATGGCTCAGCCAGACATTGACGGCGGTCTGGTGGGCGGAGCCTCGCTAGATCCCGATGAGTTCGTGTCGGTGTGCCGCTATCGGATGCATTCCTAACCTGTCACTGAAGTCAGGTATCCTAAGACAGTCCCCACAGGTGAACCAGGAGATTAGATGACCACCGTTCTAGAAATTGTGTTAGCACTCACGAGTGCGTTATTGGTGCTTTTGGTTCTTTTGCATAAAGGCAAGGGTGGCGGTCTGTCAGACCTATTCGGCGGTGGCGTGAGCTCATCACTCGGTGGGTCTTCAGTTGCAGAACGTAACCTTGACCGCATCACTATTGGGCTGGCTCTTATTTGGATTACGGCTATCGTCGCTTTGGGCCTTGTGCTCAAGACGGCATAACAGGAGAACTCAATGGCAAGTGGAAGTGCAATTCGCGGAAGTCGAGTCGGCGCAGGCCCAATGGGTGAAGCCGAACGCGGTGACGCAGCACCACGCGTCCTTGTCGGTTACTACTGCGCAGACGGACACGAAACTCATCCAAGCTTTGCACACGATGCAGAAATTCCAGATGAATGGGATTGCCCAAAGTGTGGATTACCTGCTGGTCGCGATCAACAAAATCCACCGGTGCAAGCAAAGACCGAACCTTATAAAACTCATTTAGCTTATGTAAAAGAACGTCGCAATGATGGCGATGGAAAAGATATTCTCGATGAGGCACTTGCTCGCTTGCGCGGTAAGTAACAATTCTTAAAGCGAACTCGCCTGTGTATCTAGATACAGGCGAGTTTCTTTTTTCCCTCGAGCACCAGCGGCCGGGATATCGTGCACGTCAACGTTTGCAATGACCTGTGACACCGCATGGCGTTTTTCCTCGCCAGTGGCAAAGAGCCAGACCTGTTCGGAAGCATTGATTGTTGGAAAGGTCCATGTCACTCGATGGGCAGGCGGCTTTGGGCTATCAGTGATTGCAATAATTCCTGCAGTTGCATCCAATTGTGGGGAATGCGGAAAAAGCGAAGCAATGTGACCATCGGGTCCGATGCTTAACAGTGTGACATCCATCAAGGTGTTATACGCACAAAAGCGTGTGGTCGTGAATTGATGTAACTGTGTTGAATAGGCAAGCGCAGAGTCCTCGATTGACGATGATGAGTCAGGACCGTTAACACTATGAATGCGTCCAGCAATCTCGCACGTGTTTACCACGAAATCATTTCGCAGTTCATCGTCACGATTAACGTATCGTTCATCGCTCCACCAGATGTGCAACATCTTGTTGGAGGCAACTTCTGGCCGTTCCAAAAATTGTTGAGAAATCAATCCGCCTGCGCGACCACCGGTGAGAGCAACGTGGAATTCATGTCCATCGCGTGAGTTCATCACAGCAACAAGATCATTCACAATGATGTCAACGACGTCGTGAGGCACGACCGTGATGTTACGCACGAGATTTTGCCTCGGGGTGAAGCACATGCTTCACGCCAAGAAGTGCTTCGGCGTAAATTTCGTCGGGATCAAGTCT